>NZ_JPHT01000002.1:280930-299951 GCF_000733325.1 Frankia sp. Allo2 | reverse complement strand
GTCCGAGATCGGTGGGAGTGACGGGCATGCGAGACTGGACCGGCAACGGGGCTCCCTACGGCTGGTGATCTAGGCAATCCCCGTCCTACCGGGACCCCGTTGCCTCACCGCAGCCACCCTCACCGTGGTGGCCCGCCGTTGTTCCCCCGGACCCCACGGCCCCACCNCCCCACCCACCCCACCGGCTGTCACAGAACGTCATCGGTGGCGTTTCCGCCGGCGCCGGAACCCACCCTCACACGCGCTACTCACAGCGACGAAACAGCAGCCGGGCCCGGATCCTCACACCACCACCGGCCCCAGCCCCCCGCACCCCGTCTCACACCGTCTACCTGCACAAACAGACTTTGCGGGTCACCCTGGTACCTGCATTCCTCGACGCCGGTGTGATTTGCGGCGAATTGAATAAGCGTCCTGATCGATGTCGAATGCAGATCGTATGCCCGGCCAATGGAGAGCAGGGAATCGCCGTTGGCGACCCGCCCGTAAATATCTCTAACGGATTCCGGGTCTGCGCAGTACGCTTGCTTTGCGTAGCGTTCTCCTCTAGTCGCCCAGAACGACGGAAGCGGACCATGGTGCGCGCCGTTCGCGATAATCATGGAAACGCCACGGTAGGTGGTTGCCTTGACCGTCTTGGACTTCTCCGCATTCGCGTGCTGAGCAACGAGAGTGACGATACGACCGGCGAAGTCAGTCTTGCCGAACTGAGGTTCGGCAACTGAGACGATGTCGCCACCCGCGGACCGAATGCTGAGCAGGATCTCCGCTTGCGCATCCGAGTCGTCACGGCGGTCAAGCCGCGACGACTCGGTAACCATCAAAGTCGTGTAATCCCGACGCTGGATATCGGCGATTGCTTCTCGCAGGGCAGGTTCCTGCGCTCCGTGGCTGGCCGAGTACCCGTGAAGCGTGAACCACTTGACGATCGTGATTCCGCGTTGAGAGGCTTCCTCGGTAAGGATCTTGACCTGTGACGTCTCGTCCTGGCTACCTGTAGAAACCCGGACAAATCCGGCGCCTAGAGTGCCCACTGTGCCACCCCTCGCTGCCAGCGTTGATCACGACCTACGCCGTGTACACTACCCGGCAACCTATGGCCGAATTTGTAGAGCATTCATTTATGACCTAGGTATTCCAGCGAGTCGGGGGTGGCCTCGTGCCTCTCGTGTGTACTCGGGCCGTTGGAGATGGCTTCTGCTCGTATGGTCGACAGGGGGCTTGTTGATCATGTCGAGGAGGTGGCGGTGAGCGCTTCGCCAGGTGTGGCAGGGACGGCTAGGCTGATCTCCATGGAGCGAGCGGCGCGGCTGACGGCTGTCGTCACGCACGAGGGTGACTGGTATGTGGCGCGGGCTTTGGAGGTCGAGGTGACCAGCCAGGGAGCCAGCGTCGAGGAGTCGCTGGCGAATCTTCGCGAGGCGCTGGAGCTGTACTTCGAGGACCAGCCGTTCCCCGTGACCGCCGCGGACGGTCCCATCGTCGCTCCGCTGGACATCCGCCTGTCGGCGTGACACCCGCGCTGCCTCGGATCTCCGGGGCGAAGGTGGTGAAGGCTCTGGGGCGTGCCGGCTTCGAGGAGGTCGCTACTCGTGGCTCGCACTGCAAGCTGCGGCACAAGGAGAGCGCTCGGGTTGTGATCGTGCCGCTCCACCGGGAGCTGGCGACGGGCACTCTCGCCTCTGTTCTGCGCCAGGCGGGCATCGAGGCGGAGGAGCTTAGGATGTTGCTCACCTGAGCCCGACGGGATCCCGGGTGCAAGCTGGAGGGGTGACCCTCTCAAAGCGTGCGTCCTGGTTCTTGATCGCAGTCGGCGTCTGGACGTGGGCCATCTGGCCGTTGCAAGTCGGGTTGTGTACACGGTTGCTTGGCACCCAAGCGCCCCTGAGCCACGCATCCCGTACGGTGCCTGCGCACGGGATCGGCGCTCACCCCGCCTCACTACCCCGGTCCCCGTAGTAGCCTCCCATTCAAGATCCAATCCAGGAAGAGATTGATGGGCCATTTGACCCGTGTTTGCTCCTACGTACGCAGCAGCAAGACTAGACGGTTTTTGTCGAACCCTGCACTTCCGCCAGCAAAAGCCGAAGAGTCAGGCTGTGCTTTTCAGGTGGGAGTCGATCCAAGGCGCAATGCCAGTGAATTAAGAACCGCACCGACAAGATCCACTTCAGTGGATTGATCTTGTTGGTGCGGTTGTCGTCGTGGAGCGGTCATATCGGTCGCGGTAGAATTCCGTGGTGACGAGTAAGAATGGGTGCGGCAGGCCGGCAGGAAGGTTNACGGATCATATTTCGCTCGGAGTGCTGACTGGCCTCGTTCACCATGATCTTGTGGACGATGTTCTGGTGGAGACGGGCCGGGTTGAGAAACGGTCCCGGAAACTGCCCGCACGGGTGATGGTGTACTTCACGCTGGCGATGTGGCTGTTCTTCGATGACGAACGAGGAGNTCATGGAGAAGGGCACACCCAGCGGGAATCGCGACCACGGCACGGATAGTCGCGCTGCGAGGTCGATCGGACAACCCGGCCCGGAGGGGCCGGCCGACGAAGAACCACGATCCGACGACCATGGCCTTCGACGTCCCGCGGCTCACGCCCGCAGGTGCTGGAGCGGCCCGGCGAAGGTCCGCATCACCTCGCTGAACGTCGTGTCGGGACGGTAGGCGGGCGGCTGGACCGATTCCCCGGCCCCGCTGCGGGCCGCTCCGAACCGCATGGTCCACAGCATCGTCTCGGCCACCGGGAGGGTGGCCACGACCGCGTCGTTCTCATCCTCCAGCTGGCCCGTCAGCCAGGAGACGCGGTCCGACTGCAGCGCGCAGACATAGATCACCTCGCCGGCCGCGTTGCCCGGGGCCGCACGCAGCCGCGCCGCCTGGTCCCCGGCGGCCAAGGCCTCGCCCAGCCGGTCGGCGACCAGCTGACGTTCCCACAGTTGCGCATCCTGGGCGATCCGGACGGCGACGCCACCGCACAGCCTCCGCTCGACGTGGATCTGCGCGTCGATCTCGGTGGCCTCACCGAAGTACCACGCGAGGACGTCGGGCAACGCGGCCCGCAGCTCCGCGGCGGACGGCTGGGCCATCGCCAGCCCCGGGCACTGCGGGGACCAGGCCGACCACGAAGGCCCGTCATGCCGCACGATCAACGAGACGGGCCTACCCACGATAGATCATCTCGCGCGACTCCTCCGCCGTCCCGCCGCTTTGATCAGTATCCGCGCTTCCCTCGCTGCCCGGGAGCACTTTGCGGTAAAGGCCGGACCGATTACGCGCAACACCGGCCTGTCCCGCACAACACCGACCTCTCCCGGCCGACGGTCTGGTCACGGGCGGCACTGACACGGAGGATGCGCAAGGGATCCGCAAGGCGGGCCAGGTCGGCGGGCCAGGTCGGCGGGCCAGACGGCGGGAGGGAGGGAGCGGTGGTGGGGGCCGACGACATCCGGGGGCGCCGGATCGGACCAGACGAAGGAATGCTGTTGCGAAGGCTGCGTCTTGCCGCGCTCACCGATGCTCCTTCGGCGTTCTGGCAGACCCTGGCCGAGGCGAGCGCGCTGCCCGCCGAGGAGTGGGACGCCCGCGCCCGCGCCGGAGCCTACTCGTCCGCCGATCTGGTGGCCATCGTCGCCGTGGCTGGCGAGGCCGCCGGGATGGTGCAGGGCTTCACCCCGGTGGGCCGTCCCTGGTTACGGGAACTCGGCGCCATGTGGGTCGCTCCCGAGGCGCGGGGCACCGGAGCCGCCGACACCCTCCTGGCCACCGCGATCGACTGGGCCCGCCAGGCGGGCGCGGAGGCGGTGAAGCTCTGGGTGGTCCCCGGGAACCGTCCGGCGCGGCGCCTCTACGCCCGCCACGGATTCCTCGTCCTGGGCGGGCCGAAACCCGTCACCGACGATCCGACCGTCAAGGTCTTCGTTCCGATGCTGCTGCCGCTGTATCCCNCCCGGCCCCCGCCGCCCGCTGACAGTCCCCGCTTCGGGTGACGTCACCGCGACCGGTATCACGGGTGCCCCGGTGGGTTGGGGAACAGCTCCGGCGGTTATCCTTGACAAGCCCCCGAAAAATCCTCTACGGAGGACCAACACGAGGAGGTGGCCGCTGTGAGTCCTGGCGGGTGCTCCAGTAAAGGCCGCTTCCTGCTCGTGGACGTCAGCCAGCACTGAATCCCGGGCCGATGAGCGCGCACCGTCGCGCCCGGCCCGCGTCCACGGAACCCGGGTAGACGACGCCCGGGGCACTGTTCGGAAGTCCGGCCTGTTCGGACGCACGGCCCTCCTGTCCGGTGCGGCCGTGCCGTCGGCGACGTCGTCTCCGCCTCGGAGACGACGGTCACCGCTCTCCCGGCCCGACCGGTTCATGCCGGTAGCACGGAGCCATCCTGTCCCGGCCGCGCTTCCCTGATCCGTCCGGGTCGGCAGTCGCGTGGGCCGCGAGCAGTGCACAAGCAGGTGCGGTCGATCGAAGTCGTATCGACCAGAGGTCGCCGTGGCGATGCCGCCCGCGGCCTGCTCGAGGAATGCGCGCTCGCAGCTGTCCGGCAGTGGCTGGGGCGCGCGGAGGGGGACCTTCCATGAGCATCTCAACATCGCGGACCGCGGGACGTCGTCGTGCCTGCACCGAGCGTCTCGACCTGCCCGCCTCCGGCCGGGTCACACTGATCCCCCGGGGCATGGACCGGGAATCGGTCAGTCGCTTCGCGGAGGCCATCGCCCGTTTCCTGGGAACCGGGCGCTACCTCGCCATTCAGACCTGTATCGTGATCGTCTGGATAGCCTTGAACATCGCGCTACCGCTGCTGCGGTGGGATCCCTACCCTTTCATCCTGCTGAACCTGGCCTTCTCGACCCAGGCCGCCTACGCGGCACCGTTGATCCTGCTCGCCCAGAACCGACAGGACGACCGTGACCGTGCCTCGCTGGCCGAGGATCGGGCGGTCGCTGTACGTATGCGGGAAGACACCGAGTTTCTCGCGCGTGAGATCGCCGCGCTCCGGCTTGCCCAGAGCGATGCGGCGACCCGGCAGTACATGCGCGGCGAGCTGGCCGGCCAACTCGAATCTCTTCGCGGCGACATCGAGAGTCTGGTGCGGGACGCGGTTCGCGTTCCGCCCCAGACGGCGTCGGATGAACGGGAGCCGACCGCCGCACGATCGCCGTCACGGCACGGCGGGCCGACGCCCACCCCCGGTGGTGCCCCCCGGNAAACGAGCGNCCCCGAGACCGAGGGCCCACCCGCCACGGGCAAGCCGAACATCGGGAACCCGGAACGCCCCCGGCGGCCCAAGCACCACAAGCGCAGGAACACCACGGGTGTGAGCACGACCGGCATCCCCCCTCACTCCACGGACGCCGGGTATGCCACCCGCACCGGGAACCGCGAAAACGGCGGTCCCGACAGGAAAACGACGCCGACCATCGCCACCGGTCCCACCCCGAAGACCACGCTCGACGACCCCACCCGGGAGGCCGGCGCGACGACGCACCTCAAGAACAGAGGAGTTACAACGCACGGGCACCATAGTCTCTCTGCCCATACGGGCTCCTCCTGGCATTCATTGGGAAAGCCGCAACCAGTGGATTCCTACCCAGGAAACGTCCACTCGCGACACGGGTCGTAACCACCCTTCTGCGGAACGGGTCAACCCAGTAGCGTTCGGCAGGTGCGTGTCCCCTGTCCGCCCCGGCATGACCCGCGTCGCCTCCGCGGAAGCCTCGGGCGGGCGCTGGTGGCCGTGGCGGTCCTCGGAGCAATCCTCACCCCGTTCCTGAAGATCGTTCCAGCGACCGCGGCCGTCCCCGCACCCACTCCCGGTCCCACGAGCGGCCTGGGTACCGCCGCGTCCCCCGCGGCCGGCCTCGGGCCGCCGGCTGCGGCCAGCGCCCCACCCGCGGTCCCGCCCACCGTCCCGCTCGCCGCACCGGCACCCACCGCCGCTTCCGACTCCGCTCCCCCGGCCGGTCTCACGGCCGCCGAGTGGCTTGTCGCGGACGCGGGAAGCGGCGCCATCCTCGCCGCCTACCGCCCACACGCCCAGGATCTCCCGGCCAGCACGATGAAAATCCTGACCGCGCTGACCGTGCTGCCCGGCCTGCCGCCGGACCAGGTCGTGACGGTCGACGAGAACGCCCCTCGGGTGGACGGCACGAAGGTCGGTCTCGTGCCGGGGGTCGGATACACCGTCCGTGACCTGGCGACCGCCATGCTGATCTCCAGCGGAAACGACGCGACCATGGCCCTGGTCCAGGCGAGCGGGGGAACTCCCGCCGTGCTGCAGCGGATGAACGCTCTAGCCAGGTCACTCGGCGCAACGGACACCGTCGCCGGTGACCCGACCGGACTGGACAGTCCCGGCCAGGTCACCAGTGTGCACGACCTAGCCGTGCTCGGTCGGGCGGCGTTGGACAACCCGACGGTGCGCGGCTACCTGACGATCCCGCGCGCCTCGCTCGCCGGCCGGGGGAGCACCCGCTTCGAGATCCAGAACCACAACGCCCTGCTGCGTTCCTACGAGGGGACTATCGGGGTGAAGAACGGCTACACCATCGCGGCCGGCGCGACGTTCGTCGGCGCGGCCACCCGCGGCGGCCACACCCTCATCGTCGCCCTGCTGCGGACGGCTCCCGCCTACGGCAAGGACGCGCGCGCGCTGCTCGACTGGGGCTTCGCGCACGCCGACACGGTCACCCCGGTCGGGTATCTCGCGAACCCCGGGGCGACGGCGGCGGCGTCGAGCGGGCCCGCGGGAGACCGGCCCTCCATCAGCCCGGCGGGTCCAGGGGTCGCGCCGACCGCCGGCACGGCAACATCCTCCTCTTCCTCCTCGCGGCACGGAGTCGCCCGCGCGGGCGATCCTGGCAGCGACATCGGCCCGATAACCTGGATCGCGATCGGCTGCACCGTCGTAGCATGCCTGCTCACCGCACTCACCCATCGGGCCGCCCGGGTACGCCGACGCCAGCGCCGGCGGCGGCACGCGGCGGCGGGCCTCCGGGACGTCGAGCGCCCGTCGGGTCGGCCGCCCGCACCGCGTTACGGACACGTGTCCGTAACGCTGAGGCCGGCTGCCGGACCTGATCAGTCCGATCTGCTGGATGTCCCCGAGGGTATGCGGCGGCGCAGAAATGCCCGTACCCGGGCGGGGAGGGGCACCGTGCCACGCGGGNTGCTCTCCGACGCCACCCGCACCGGTCCGGCCGAGGATGGCTTCGCCGNCGACGGGTCGGATGAAGCAGGCGCGAGCGGCGTCGAGCCGTTCTGGGAGCCGGGCACCAGGCGGCGGGAGGCCTCCGGGTTCGGCGAGCCGCTCGACCGGTAGGACTCCGGCCCCGTGGATCCCGCGCCTGCCGCGCCCGCGCTCCCCGCCGCCGCGCGGTCGGCCGCCTCGGAGACGGTATGCCGGGCTGCCGAACCGGAGGGGAAGACGTCGGAGTTGTAGGGCGCCGTCACGGTCCAGGCCGCGACGAACAGCGTCCATCGCATGACAATGTTGATCCAGATGAGCAACCCGACGATCACCGCGAACGTACCGTACACCGGATTGCTCATGGTTTGCCCGACTAGCCAGGTGCCGACGATCTTGAGGATCTCGACTCCGACGGCGCCGAGCACCGCACCCCGGACCGTCCGCACCCGGTCGGTCTGCTGCGGCAGCCGCCAGAACAGATAGAGGAAAACCGCGGTGTCGATCGCGAGGGCGACAAGCAGGGCCAGTAGGCCGGTCACCCAGGCCGCGGCGGTGCTGCCGGACAATCCGATCCAGCTCAGGAATGACCCGGTGGCCGAGGTCGAGAGGCTGGTCACGACGAGTGAGGCCAACAGAGTCAGCCCCAGTCCCGCGAGCACCGTGACATCCCGCAGCCGCCGGGTGATGATGTTGCCGACATCGATGNCCTGGTGCCATACGAGACGGATGGCGTCCCGCAGCGCGTCGATCCACGCGAGTCCGGCGAGCAGGAGGCCGGCAAGACCGATAATGCCCACACCGACCTTGGCGTTGCCAATCGAGGCGACGTCGAGCTTGTCCGCCAGGCCCGGAAGATAGTCGTTGATCTGCCGGGTCAGGCTCTCCTGCACATCGGGGTACGCGTCTACGACGAAGCCGGTGACCGCGAAGGCCAGCGCGATCAGCGGGAAGAATGACAGGAACGCGAAGTAGGTCGCCGACGCCGCGAGACGATCACCGCCATCGGCTGTGTAGCGGGAATATGCCCGGACGAGGTGATCGAGAAACGGACGTTTCCGGCGTACCGCCACAGCGGTACCGGAAACCGTCCCGACACCGGCCCGTACCGCCTGACGAGGTCCCGTCACATTCGTTACTGTCCCCCGACGACGTGCGCTCACTCCCGAGATCCGAGTGTGGCGCGTCGCCCCCCGCCGCCCACCGGTTCCGGCCCACGCTCAGGGCGACCGAACGGGAAGAAGCGTAGTTGCCGCCAGCGCAGGTCGGCGCCTCTTTCGTACAGCCCGAATCCGTTGACCTCGAACTGCGCCTGATATTCGGCGAGCGCATCAAAGGCGCGATCTAACGCGTCCTCGGCAAGATCGTGCGCGACGGTGACGTGCGGATGGTAGGCGAAGCTGAGCGGCCGGTCGAGAGGACCGGACCGTACCACCGCCGCCAGTTTCTCGCACCGGAGAATACCCATGGCGAGGGCGACGAACACGACCGGGGACAACGGCCGGAACGTGCCGGATCCCCGCAGGCGGATGGTGAACGGGGAGTTCGTCCGCGCCGTCTGCGCGAGGTGGCGCTCGATCATGGGCAGCTCCACGAACCCGACGGAGGTCGGACCCAGCAGGGTGACGTGCGGGACGATGAGGGCTGCGTTCGGGTCGCCGAGTCGCTCCCGCCAGTCCTGAAGCTCTGTGCGGTACGGCTCGGGGATGCCGATCGCCACCCCGATGTCCACCCGAGTCGCGGAACCGAGCGGATCGACCGATTCACCGGGATCAACGGCCGGGACAACCTGGACGGTATGACCGTTCACCCCCTCAGTCATGCGGGACCGGCTCCCCGACGAAAGCAGTGACGATCGCTACTCTGCGTATCCACATGCCTGCCTGCGCCGGGTGAAGAACCGGCCGTCGGGATCGGTCTCGCCGAGGAAGCATGCCGACATCATGGCCCATGAGCCACGGCCGTCCCGCGCGGACCATGGGAAGGGGATGCGGATTCCAGATCATGACCAAAAGCTGACAATACCCTCGGGAAAAACCGGCATCCGACCGGAAATGCTCACCGACGGCTGCGCCGCACCCGCCCTTTCTCGCACGTCACGCCAAGCGGTTTGCGGACCACGAGGGGGCCTGCGCCAGGATCGCGTCCGCCAGCGGTGGCCAGACTCGCTGGGCCCACTCGCCAAAATCACGATCACAAAGAGTCACACATGCGAGGCGGGCGACGGGATCCACCCACAGGAAGGTCCCGCTCTGCCCGAAGTGGCCGAAGGTCGACGGCGCGTTGGAGCTGCCCGTCCAGTGCGGGTGCTTGTCGCCGCGGATCTCGAAGCCGAGTCCCCAGTCGTTGGGGGTCTGCTGGCCGAAACCCGGCAGCACGCCGGCAAGTCCGGGAAAGGCGACCGAGATGGCCGTGGCGAACGTCGCGGAGGTGATCAGCGTCGGGGCGAGGAGCTCGGCAGCGAAGCGTCGCATGTCGGCAAGCGTCGCCGTCACGCCGGAGGCCGGGGATCCCGTCAGCCGGGCATCGTGCATCCCGAGGGGCTCGAAGACCGCCTGGGCGAGGTAGTCGGCGAAGGCGATGCTGGTCGCCTTCTCCAGCGCCTCCCCCAGTCGCTCGAACCCGGTGTTGGAGTAGATGCGACGGGTACCCGGGGGGGCCAATACGCGGGTCCCCGAGAACGCGAGCCCGGAGGTGTGGGCGAGCAGATGAGCCACGGTGGACCTGGGGGGTCCGGCGGGATCGTCGAGCCCGATCGCGCCCTCCTCCACGGCGATCAGGACCGCATAGGCGCTGAGCAGCTTCGACACCGAGGCCAGCCGGAAGAGATGATCGAGTGGTCCGGTCCGCGCCACCTCCCGGACCCGCGGGGTCACCGCTGCGCCCGGCCACCCGGACCCCGCACCCGGTCCGACCGCCTCGTCCTCCCGACCCATCACCACGACCGCGACGGTCTCGACCGGCCACGCCGCCACCTGTCCAAGAGCGTCCACGTTCCGCACTGTACGAGGTTTTCCCGCCGGTCCCGACGACCCAGGCACCCGGTTCCACCCCGCGGGCCCGGCAAGGCGGGGCATGCGTCCCCCCGGGGGGCAGCCGGCTGCGAGACTGGCGGGCGTGCAGACCCCCNCATCCCCNTCCGGCCCGCCCGCCCCGCGTGACGAGCACCTCGGAGAGAACCCCCCCACGGATACCCGAGGATCCGGCGTGGCCCCGGGGGACGGCGTGGCCCCGGGAGACGGCCCAGGTCCGCGGGAACGGGCGGAGAGACGTGACAACGCGGGAACCGCGGGACCACGATACGTGACGGCAGGGCCGGTCAAGGATGCTGACACGATCACCGTCGCCACCCCGATCGTGCGCGTGGACGAGGCTGCCGACCTGCTCTCCCGTACGATTGACGTCCTTGTCGTCGGGGGCGGCCCGGCCGGCAGCGCGGCGGCTCTGGGCGCCCTGCGGGAACGCCCGGACGCACACGTCGTCATCGCCGACGCCGCCGAGTTCCCCCGGGACAAGACCTGCGGTGACGGCATCGCCCCACACGGCCTGGACGTCCTGCGTGATCTCGGCGTGACCGATGCGGTCGCCGGGTACCGGCCGGTGGACCGCATGCGCCTGCGCACCCCAGGGGGCGCCGAGGTGGCCACTCCCTCAGCCCGAGCCAACTACGTGGTACCCAGGGAGGTCTTCGACGCCCGTCTCGTGGCCGCCGCCCAGGCACGTGGAGCTCAGCTGATCCGGCGGCGCGTGCGGTCCCTGGAGTTTACCGACCGGCCGCGCTTGGACGGTCGGGGACGGGAGCCGGTCGTCGTGGTCAACGGCTCGCTCACGGCGCGGGTCGTCATCGGCGCGGACGGCGCAAACTCCGCGGTACGCCGCGGGCTCGGGCTGCCGGGTAACCCCCCCGGGGCAATGGCGATCGCCGTGCGGGCCTATACCGAGGTCGCCTTCGGCGACGGCCCCCCCGAACAGTTCATCCACATGACCGACGAGGGTTGGCCGGCCTACGCCTGGTCGTTCCCGATCGGCGACGGCCGTGCGAACATCGGCTACGGGATGCTGCGGTCCCGGCTGGCCGGCGGGACGGACGGAACGAGTGCCAAGACCGTCCTGCGTCGCACGCTCGCCCGCATGCTGCCCGAGACACCGGCGCACCCGGCCACGCTGCGGGCCCATCATCTGCCGCTGTCGACCCATCGCCCCCGGCAGCCGAACGGTCCCGTGCTGCTCGCCGGGGATGCGGCCTCCCTGATCAACCCCCTGACCGGGGAGGGCATCTACTACGCGGTGCTGTCGGGGTCGCTGGCCGGGCATGCCGCCGTCCGCGCGGCGCACCCGGCCGCCGCGGGCCGGGTCTACCGACGCGCTCTCGACGCGGAGCTGGGACGGCATCTGCGGCACACGGCTCTGCTCGCCGGTCTCGCCGGGCGGCGCCGCACCCTGATGGACGCGGCGGTCCGGGCCGCCCGCACCCGTACCGAGCTGTACGACATGCTCGTCGAGATCGGGCTGGGCCGCGGCACCATCCCGACGAGTTCCCTGACCCGTCTGGCGATGCGGCGCACCATGACCGGCCTGCGCTAACCCGTCACGGGCCGCGCCCGACCCATCCCGGCAAGACCCGCGACGGCCACGGGCCGAGTGCGGTGGACAAGCCGTCACGGGCCGACGTAGGGAACGGCGAATGTGAGGATTATCACAGATACTCCAAACAGGAGGAGAATACTCACATCGAAGGCCCGTCCTCGCACCGCCAGCAGGCCGATCCGCCGTGCCGGCAGCACCAGACGGGCCAAAGCGGCCATCACCAGGACCACGCCGACGACCACCATTCCTCGGCGCCATCTGTCCTGGAAGACCAGCATCAGCCCGACGGTGACCCCGGCGAGCACCAACGCGAAGGTGGCCTCCTGCCGTAGCCAGCCGCCGATCCCGCCCCCGTCGCCACGCCTGCCGGGCTCGGCAGGCCCGGGCCCGGCGGGTGCGCCGGGCGTGACGAGTGGCGGCGGGGNGGCAGCTGGGACCGGTGTTCTCCGGGATCCGGAGATGGTCCCTGCCACGGGTGGCCCAGGCTCCGCACCGACCGCCGGCTTCCGGTGCTCCCCGAGGCCGACCAGCGGGGAGGACACCGAACGCCACGGGTCGTGCGATGGGATGCCGTCGCCCGCGACCCGCTCCGGTGGGGACGATCCGGGCTGACCCGGGGCGGCCGGCGGGGCCGGCGTCGGCGGAACGGGACGGTCGAACCGGCGCAACCCGCNATACTCGGCAGGAAGGCGCTCGTCACGATCCTCGCTCGGACGGAAGACGTCAACGCGGGCGGTGCCCGGCCACGACGGACGCCGCCGGTCCGCTTCCGCCCCAGCGCGGCGCGGCGGCAGCTCTGCCCGTTCCGCCCGGGGATCGGGCGCCTCATATCCGCCGGAATATCCGCCGGATCGGTGCCGCCCCCCCGGCCCGGGGCGGCCTGGATCATCCCCGGGTCGAGCCGGGCCGGAGCGGCGCACCGCGTCGGTCACCCTCGCCTCCGGCAGCGGTCGAGATCTCCTGCTGGACAGTGGTCCCGTACGGGACATGGTGGCGTCCCCGCCGTCATCGGCGACGACTTCCACCCAAGTGCAGGATGCATCGAACACCAATCCAACCAGGGCATCGGTCCTTACGGACACACGGTAGGCCGCCTGCGGCATCGGCGCCCACGGGCGCAGGGAGCACGGCGGGGCCACGCCGAGGCCACGCAGGGGTGGCCCGGGTGAACGGCCGGCCCGTCGGGCGGCGGATCCTCCACGACGGTGATCTGCCCGATGCCACGACCTGCCGAAGCGGGGATGACAGCCCTATATCACATGCCAGCGACCAAGGATACGATTACCCCATCCGAGCACATCACGCGCACAATATGCAGCACCCCCACCTATAGGCATCATGCAGGCTTAGGGCAGACTTCCGGCCGCAGTGCCCAAGTGGGATGGAGCGTGACGTGACAGACGAATCACCACACAGCAAGAAGCTGCAGGAACTGATGTTCCGGGCCTGGGAGACCTTCGGGGACGCCCGACACCTGGACAGCGACGACCGGGTGTTCGTCCAGGCGCTGGCGAGGCAGACGGCGGATCGGATCTCGGTGCTCTACGGCGCGAGCTGGCGCGACGCCCTGGACTGGGTAGCCCAGCGCTATGTGCCGAACGGCGACCAGCCCGGCGGTGTGCTCGCGGCGGCGGCCAGCCCAACGGCAACGACGTCCAACGGCAGCGCCAGCGGGCGCCGGGGCTCGGCGGCCGCGGAGGCGAACGCCGCCTCGTGAAGTGAGGGCACCGAACGGCGCACGGCGCCGTTGGGCGGCGCCACGGACGAACCACCAGAGCCACCAGAGCCGGTCGGAACATCGACCGAGGCCAGCCTGCCGGCGGGTCGGGACAGAACGTCCGGGGACAGACGACCGGGCACCGATCAGCAGTCGTCCGATCCGCCATGGCCATCCGGAGCGGACGGGTGGACGGGAGGCCGGCCCGGCGCGGCCAGATTATCGCTGTCCCAGGCCGATCATCGATCTGACAGCGATCATCTACCGGAGGTCGACCGGCATCCCGGACGCCTGCCCAGTGCCCCACCGGACACGCGCGCCGACGGGCCGGGGGCACCCGGCGTCGTGGCGAGCACCGGGACCGGGATCATCGGCGACGCCGTGGAGCCGACTCCTTCGATCGAACTGGAGTATCGGCGTACGGACGGGCATCTGCGATGGGGCCGCCGATTCCGGTGAAGACATGCGCCGGTGAAGACATGCGTGCCGGGGCCGCCGACGACCTCCTCGACAAAGGCTTCGGCCGATGGCTGGCGGAACACACGCCGGTGCCACCGGCCTGGGTGGCCCGCTGTCAGTGCGCGAAGTGGCGGACACCGCTGAAGTAGAGCGTGACGCCGGCCTCCCGGGCAGCCGTGATGACGAGCTCGTCGCGCACCGACCCGCCCGGTTCGACCACGGCCCGCACCCCCGCCTCGGCGAGCACCTCGAAACCGTCGGGGAACGGGAAATAGGCGTCGCTCGCGGCGACAGCCCCCTTCGCCCGGTCCCCTGCCCGGGTCACCGCGAGCCGGGCAGCGTCCACCCGGTTCACCTGGCCCATCCCGACTCCGACGGTGGCACCGCCGGACGCGAGGAGGATGGCGTTCGACTTCACGGAGCGCACCGCCCGCCAGGCGAACCGCAACTCGGCCAGCAGGGCCTCGTCCGCAGGTGATCCCGCCTCCAGCGTCCATCCGGACGGCTCGTCGCCCGGCGCATCGACGGCGTCCCGCGACTGCAGGAGCAGGCCTCCGCTGATCTGGCGCAGTTCGATCCCGCGCTGGTGCGGCGGCGGTGGGCACTCCAGCAGCCGGATCGACGGCTTACGAGAGAGGATCTCCACCGCGGCGGGTTCGTAGGCCGGTGCGACGACGACCTCGGTGAAGATCTCCGCGATCTGTTCGGCGAGCTCGCCCGAGACCGGACGGTTGGTCGCGATCACCCCGCCGAAGGCGGAGACCGGGTCGCAGGCATGCGCCTTGCGGTGGGCCTCGGCGATGGTGGCGCCGATCGCGATGCCGCAGGGGTTGGCGTGCTTGATCACGGCCACGGCGGGCTCGGTGAAGTCGAACACCGCTCGGCGGGCGGCGTCGGTGTCGGTGTAGTTGTTGTAGGACATCTGCTTGCCGTGCAGCTGACGGGCCGAGGCGAGGCCGGGCCGACCCTCGGCGTCGCTCTCCACGTAGAGCGCGGCGCGCTGATGGGGGTTCTCGCCGTAACGCAGGACCTCCGTACGGTGCCACTGCGCGGACAGCACGTCGGGCCATCCGCTCTCCCGCGCCACCTCGTCCGGCGCGACGACGCCGGCGAACCACGAGGACACGGCGATGTCGTACGCCGCGGTGTGGGCGAACGCCTTCGCGGCGAGCCGGCGGCGAGCGGGAAGATCATATCCGGATCCGCGGACTGCGGCGGCCAGCTCGGCGTAGTCGCCGGGTGCGACGACAACGGCGACCGACGCATGGTTCTTCGCCGCCGCGCGGATCATGGCCGGACCGCCGATGTCGATCTGCTCGATCGCCTCGTCCTCGCTCGCACCGGCGGCGACTGTCGCGGCGAACGGGTACAGATTGACGACGACCAGGTCGAACGGAGCGATGTCGAGTTCGGCCAACACCGCGGCGTGCTCGGCGTTACGCAGATCGGCCAACAGACCGGCGTGCACGTGGGGGTGCAGCGTCTTGACGCGACCGCCCAGCACCTCCGGAAATCCGGTCACGGTGCTCACCGGTGTGACCGCCAGCCCGTGACGGGCCAGGACGTCGGCGGTCGAACCGGTCGAGACCACCTCGACGTCGGCCGCAAGGAACGCCTCCGCGAGGACGTCGAGCCCGCTCTTGTCGTAGACGCTGACAAGCGCCCGTCGCAGCGGCCGCCGCCCGGTGGGGACCACTTCGCCGGGTTCGGATCCGCGGACAGCCCCGCCCTCGCCGGCCACACCTTCGCCCGATGACGTCATGATTCCTCCTGTACCCAAACTTCTGCCGATGCGGGAGACCCATGCTCGCCCCGCCGATGTCCGGCCGGGGTCGAGTCGCCGCTCCCGGCCCGCACGATCCCGCCGATCGTCGCGACGAACAGTCCTCGCTCGACGCTCTGGATCCGTGCATGAAGTGTCTGCTCGGTATCGCCTGGCTCAACCGGCACCGCCCGCTGAGCGATGATCGGACCGGTGTCGACGCCTTCGTCGACCCAGTGCACCGTCACCCCGCTGACCTTCACCCCGGCGGCCAACGCGTCACGCACCGCGGTGGCTCCCGGAAAGGCAGGCAGCAGCGACGGGTGGGTGTTGATCGTCCGGAACCGGCCGATCACCCGGGCACTGAGAATCTTCATGTAACCCGCCAGGACCAACAGATCGGGCGCGAATTCGGCGATCCGCCCGGCCGTCGCGGCGTTGAAGGCATCCCGGTCCGGGTGGTCCTCGAGACGAACGGTGAACACCGGGACCCCCGAGGCCCGGGCCCGCCGTTCCGCTCCGGTGCCGTAGCGGTCGGTGCCGACCGCCACGACCGCCGCGCCGAACCCGGGGTCCGCGGTTGCGTCGAGGATCGCCTGCAGGGTGGTTCCCGCTCCCGAGGCGAGTACGACGAGACGAGCAGACACAAACACACTCCGTAAGCAGAATCAGGCGACGCGACGAGCCGCCCGCTGCGCAACCGCCACCTGCGGACGACGGCGGAACAATGGCCGGTCCGACTGTACTGACTCGACCAGCTCCGCCGCTTCCCACCGGAAACGCGCGCACCGGCGCCCGCCGGGCGCGGCCCGCCAGGCGGCCACCCGAGCCCGGGACTGCCGATCATGCCGCCGGAACCCATCCGGCGAGGAGATTTGCCAGCCACGCGTCGAGGGCCTGGGCGGACGGGACCTCGCAGGCCGCCGGAGACGACAGCCCGTCAGCCAACGAGCGCAGCCCCGCACACCCGTCCTCCTCCGTGCCGCCTGCTGCGCAGGTGCACCCGACGGAGGCCGCGGGGCCCGCCCCTCCCTCGAAGCCCTCGTCGAGTTCGCCGTAGTCCCGCCCGTCCAGCAGATCACCCGGCCGGCACAGGTAGAGCTCAGCCAGCCGTGACAGGACCTGCGTGGAAGGCGCCCGGCTGCCCTTGGCCGGCCAGCTCTCCCAGTACGAGAAGGTCTTACCGGTCTTGGCCGGCCCAGAACCGGGCCACCGCTCGTTCCAGCGGCGTGCGGCCTCCTCCTGCGTCCAGCCGTGCGCGAGGCGGAACGCGACGAGCGCGCTCAGGTGATGGCGGGCCTGCAGTCTTCGGGCGATGCGGCGATAGGACCAGCCCAGCTCCCGCAGGCGGAGTGCTTCAGCCCGGATACGGGCGACCGTGACCGCCACGACGACCTCCGTGAAGATGATCCAGTGCGGTCACGGTAACCGACTGCGCGGACAGTTTTCGGATGCCGACGGGGTGCCGGGCGGGCGGGGAGGGAGCGGGCGGGGAAAGATCCACGCCGGGCGGGAAGCTGCGGACCCACAGACCTCGACGAGGCCGCGACAGCGGGGCCGCGAGGCCAGTCAGGGGTGTCGTCGTGACAGCCGGGCTGACGACCATGAGCCGGATGGCTGCAGCCGGCGCCACCAGGAGGACGCCGCCGCGTCGTCGGCGACGAACGGCCGCTCGGCCCGACGGGCCGCCAGGTCGATGCCGCCGATCAACAGGAGTCCGACAAGCGCGGTCTCCCCCCCGGCAATCAGGCCGCACAGCCATCCGGACGAGGGACCATAGTGGTTGCCCTGACCCGTCACGGTCCCGACCTGTCCCATCGACACCTGGACCGCCAGACCCACGAGGGCACCGCAGACCACCGCCCCGAGCAGGACGGTCAGGAGGCGAGCCCGGGAGCGGCGTCCCAGGCTCGCCCGATGGACCATGACAGCAAGCACGACTCCGGCCACGACGGGCACCAGCGCCAGCACGAGCCACCCGGGCCTGGGCAACGCGCTCGGCGGAAGGGCCGCCAGCACCGGGAGGTCCGGTAGATCGGCCGGGCGGACGACATCCGCCCGGACCAGACCCGAACCCGTTCGAAATCCTGGTCCAAGGGCGTAGGACAGACCCCAGAGGACCAGGTTGGGCAGCAGCGCAAGCTGGGTCGCCGTGAGCCCGAGACCCCCGAGCGCGCCCACGTCGAGCGAGCGCTCGGCGGCGGCGACCTCGGGCTCGGTCGCCGCGAGCACCAGCGCGACCCCGAACGCGGCGGCCGCCAGCAACGCCATGAACGCCGCCGCGCCGGACAGCAGGGGGACGCGCAGCATCACGGGCAGCATCCGCCATGCCGTGCGCAGCCGATGGCGACCGGCCAGCGCGCCGAGCAGGGCTGCCGGTATCCCGAACGCGACCGTCCCCAGCGCCGCGGAACCGGGGGTCGGCCGTACCGAATGCGTGCGCACGATGACCGCGACGACCACGACGAAGAGAGTCTGGGCGCCCACGACGCCGATGACGTCGCCCGCCACGGCCCGCCAGGGGACCCCGGGGGCGCCATCCGACCGGCATCGGCCCCCGCGGGAGTCCCCGGGGTTCGCCCCCGAAGCGGCGGGGCGCCCTCCGCCGAACCGTGCGGGCCGCAACCGCGACACCCGGCCCAGCGGCATCCGACCGAGCGAGACCCGGTTCAGCGACACCCGGCCCAGGGGCGTCCGGCCCAGGGGCATCCGGTTGAGCACGGCATGCGACTGCAGTGGTGCCGCGCTCGCCCGCCGATGCGCCGCGCTCAGCGCCGCGGCCAGCGGAAAGAGGGCGAGGCCCAACGGCCGGAACGCGATGATCCCGTCAGGGAGCCGCAGCGTCGTTCCGTGAGCGGCAAGCCACAGATCGGCTCCGACGCGCAGAGCCGCGGCGGGTCCGGTGGAGGAGCCGGTGTCGGCTCCCCACACAACCAGAACGACGAATTCGATGAAGATCAGGCCCGCGGCCGACGCGGCGACCGCCTCCGCCAGAGGCCGTCCGCCCCGCTGCCAGATCCGATCGGTGAGGCGTCGCGGCAGTCGGGGCGGCTGCATGGAGGCGGGCACGTTAGGACGCTCGCACGCAGATGCGCGGCTCAGCGGACAACACGCCGTCGTCGGCGCGGGAAATGCCCGAAGTAGGACGAATAGTTATGGTTGGCCGGAGAGGTCGACCCACCGCATCCCCCACGCCACATCCCCCGAGCGACCGTCATGAACCACTCGCCGGGGCATCGGATCAACGACCGGGAGGAGACTCCTGCTGGCCGTAACCACCCGGCCCCGGCGGAGGCGGCTGCTGGCCATA
>NZ_JPHT01000002.1:93145-280830 GCF_000733325.1 Frankia sp. Allo2 | reverse complement strand
CCCGCCAGCGGGCGGCCCATAGCCCGGCGGCGGCCCGTACCCCGTGGGCGGCTGACCGTAACCGGGCGTGGGCTGCTGGCCGTAGGGCTGGCCGTAAGGCGGCTGACCACCATACGGAGGCCAGGCGCCCGGCTGACCGGGCCCGGTGGGACGGGCACCTGGCCGGCCGGGAATGGGCGCTCCGCTCGCCAGCGCCGTGAGCACCCCGAAGACGGTCTGCACGATCGTCAGCAGCAAGGCGAGGTAGAACCCGAAACTCGGCCCGGCATCCACTCCGCTCGGCACGTCGGGGAACCGAATCCATCTGATCAACAGCAGGAGGACGGCGAACGCCGAGACGGCCGGCAGTATCCACAGGATCGAGACCGGACCAACGTCCGGGATGCGGACGTTGGCGGCGACGCGCGCCGTCACCAGACCGGCGACCACGACCACCAGGAATACCGGGAACCAGGAGTTGAACCCGAGCCCCCAGGCGTTCTTGTGAGCCTCCGCCGAGCGGCCGAAAAATCCCAGGCTCACCGAATACCACGGCAGGAAGCTCACGATGAACGTGACCGCCCCGGAGGCGATCNCCCCGATGTCGTTGGTGGCGACGCTACGACCGCCGATTTGTGCCACGACGGCAACCCCACTTCGTCTGGTCGGTCGGTGCGGGGACGAGAGTCGTCGATGCACCGATGCAGGAGTCTTGCAGCCGTCGGAAGCGAAGGGAAGACGTCCGTCCCGAAGCCCCGCGGCCGAGACCCCTACCTGNCCCGGTGCCGAGCCCCCGCGTCCCGCGGGGGCTCGGCATCAGGATAGGCCTACAACGACCGCATGATGTCAGCCATCAGCCGGGCGGTCTCCGACGGGGTCTTGCCAACCCGGACGCCGGCCTTCTCCAAGGCTTCCTTCTTGGCCTGCGCGGTACCGGACGAACCGGACACGATGGCGCCCGCGTGGCCCATCGTCTTGCCCTCCGGCGCGGTGAAGCCGGCCACGTAGCCGACGACCGGCTTGGTCACGTTCTCCTCGATGTGCGCCGCGGCCCGCTCCTCGGCGTCACCGCCGATCTCACCGATCATCACGATCGCGTCGGTGTTCGGATCGGCCTGGAAGGCGTCGAGCGCATCGATGTGCGTGGTGCCGATGACCGGGTCGCCACCGATGCCGACACAGGTGGAGAAGCCGAACTCCCGCAGCTCGTACATCATCTGGTAGGTCAGCGTGCCGCTCTTGCTGACCAGGCCGATGCGCCCGCCGGGGGTGATGTCGGCCGGGATGATGCCGGCATTGGACAGACCGGGGCTCGCGATACCCGGGCAGTTCGGCCCGATGATCCGCGTCGTCGCCTTGGACCGGGAGTAGGCGAAGAACTCGGTCGTGTCGTGGATCGGCACGCCCTCGGTGATGACCACCGCGAGTGGGATCGCCGCGTCGATCGCCTCGATCGCCGCGTCCTTGGTGAACGCAGGCGGAACGAAGATCACCGAGACGTTGGCGCCGGTCTGCGCCATCGCGTCGGCGACGGAGCCGAACACCGGCACGCCCTCGACCTGCTGGCCCACCTTGCGCGCGTTCACGCCGGCGACGACGTTCGTGCCCGCGGCGAGCATGCGGCGGGTGTGCTTGCTGCCCTCCGAGCCGGTGATGCCCTGCACCACCACCCGGCTGTTCTCGTCAAGCCAGATAGCCATCGGTTCGCAATCCCCTTCGCCCAGGTCAGGCCGCGGCCGCGGCGAGCTCGGCGGCGAGCTTCGCCGCGCCGTCCATCGTGTCGACCGGCTTGACCACCGGCAGGTTCGCCTCGGCCAGGATGCGGCGGCCCTCCTCGGCGTTGTTGCCGTCGAGGCGCACCACCAGCGGGGTGCTGACGTCGCCGACGATCTTCAGGGCCTGCACGATGCCGTTGGCCACCGCGTCGCAGGAGGTGATGCCACCGAAGATGTTGACGAAGACGCTCTTGACCGCCGGGTCACCAAGGATGATCGACAGACCGTTCGCCATGACCTCGGCGGACGCACCGCCGCCGATGTCGAGGAAGTTCGCCGGGCGCTTGCCGCCGAATTCCTCCCCGGCGTAGGTCACCACGTCGAGGGTGGACATGACCAGGCCGGCACCGTTTCCGATGATCCCGACCTCGCCCTCGAGCTTGACGTAGTTGAGGCCCTTCTCCTTGGCCTTCTGCTCCAGCGGGTCCACCGCGGCCACGTCGACGAACGCCTCGTGCTCCGGGTGGCGGAAGTCGGCGTTGTCGTCCAGGCTGACCTTGCCGTCGAGGGCGACGACCCGGCCGTCACCGGTGAGGATCAGCGGGTTGACCTCGACGAGGGTGGCGTCCGACTTGACGAACACGGTCCAGAGCTTGGCCAGCAGCTCGCTCGCGCCGTCCAGAGCCGCCTCGGGCAGCTTCGCCGCGACCGCGATCTCGCGAGCCTTGGCCGCGTCGACTCCCTTGAGCGGGTCGATCGCAATCCGGGCCAGCGCCTCCGGCTTGGTCGCCGCCACCTCCTCGATCTCCATGCCGCCCTCTCGGGAGGCCATGGCGAGGAAGGTGCGGTTCGCCCGGTCCAGCAGGAAGGATGCGTAGTACTCCTCGGCGATGTTGCTGGCTTCCTCGACGAGCACCGAGTGGACCGTGTGGCCCTTGATGTCCATGCCGAGGATCGCTGTCGCCTTCGCGAAGGCGTCATCCGGCCCGTCGGCTACCTTGACGCCACCGGCCTTGCCCCGGCCTCCGGTCTTGACCTGCGCCTTGACGACGACCCTGCCACCGAGCTCGGTGGCGATCGCGCGGGCCTCCTCGGGGGTGGTCGCGGTCTTCCCGGTGGGCACCGGTACGCCATGTTCGGCGAACAGCTTCTTCGCCTGGTATTCGAAAAGATCCACGGTCCGTCCAGTCGGATGCGGTCGTTACGGGTTGGGATACGTAGAGCTGCACAGAACGCCTGCGAGCCTACTGACGAGGGCGTTACGGCGCGCGCCACGCGCCGTGCACCACCGCCGTCGCTGGCGGCCCGCGGGTGGGATCGAACGGGCCGGTCCGGCGCATCCTTCGACCCGCTCCGGGGACCCGGCAGGGTCGTCGATACAGGACAGATACAGGACAAATGAGGTGGACACCTGTCGCACCGAGGGTGGCTTCCGCCTCGCCGCTCTCAGAGCGCGGGTCCGCCGGGAGCCGCTGAGCGTGACCGCCGGGATCTGCCCTAGGCCGTCCCGTGTCTGACGTCACGAAAGTTGAGACCCTCATTATGCCGGAAATCACATGGAAGAAACACCGATCGTGGCCGGCCCCTCCGGACCAGTTAGACGAATTTCAGGATAACGACGATCAAGATCATCGTTAGTCCGATCCCGAGCCAACCCAGGCCGATGCCGAAGGCCGCCACTGTGGCGCCACGCTCATCCCTGTGGCGGATCCGAACCCGCGCGACCAGGCCGACCACGACAGCCGCGGCACTCCCAATCCCGAAGATCCAGAGTACCGCCAGGAGAACCGACAGCATCGCGGCGCTGTTCCAGTGCCGGCGCCGCGACGCCTCGGCCCGCCTGGCGTCGGTCCACCGCCCGACCCGCGGCGCAGCCGGTCGACCCGCTGGCGGGAAGGCCGATGGATCCGGAGGACGCGCCGGCGGAGTCGGGTCGCTGGAGCGATAGGTCACCTCCGACCGTCCCGGATCGGACGCCACGTCCGCGGCGGTCGTGCCCCGACGCCCCGCGGGCGCCTGATCCGCCCACCCCCCCGGGGAAACCGCTCCCGACGATGGTGGCGGGGCGACCGCTGGCGGGGCGACCGCTGGCGGGGCGACCGGTCGCAGCGGAGCCGCGGGGGGTAATGGCACGGCGGGCCGAAAGGCCGATGCGGGTGGCGGCGGTCCGACCGGCCACAGGCCGGGTGCCGGGCCTGGTCCCTGCACATCCGGCGCCCAGCCGCCGGCCGAGCCGGCCGCCCCCGGCGCGGGCCGGGCCGGAACTCGCCCCGCGCCGGGGACACGCGGACCGGAACGATTCGGCGACGGGGAGGAGACCGGCGCGGGGAACGGGGCGGGCACGCCGAACGCCGGAGACGATCCGGTCCAGGTCCGCTCCAGGACGTCACCGGCGGCGGCATCGGCCTCGGTGACCCCACGCACCTCCCGGCCTACCAGCGCGGCCAGCAGCGAGGCGGCGTCCGGCCGCTCCCGCGGGGCCTTGGACAGCGCCCTCGCGACCTGGTTGAGCAGGTACCCGGGGAGCGCGTAGAGATCGGGAGAGTCCCGCTGCACCCGGACGGCAAGCAGGTCCGGCGTCTCGGCATGGAAGGGATGTCGCCCCGTCGCCGCGTACGTCACGCAGCTCGCCCAGGCAAAGACGTCCGCTGAGGCGTCCGACGGCTCGCCGCGCATCTGTTCCGGTGACATCCAGGCCAACGTGCCGATCACATGACCGGTGCGGGTCAGCGTGGCGCTGTCGGTCAGGTGCGCGATCCCAAAGTCGATCACCTTGGGTCCGTCCCAGGCCAGCAGGATGTTGGACGGTTTGAGATCACGATGGANGACGCCGGCGGCGTGGATGGCGACCAGCGCGTCGGCGAGGCCGACGGCAAGACCCCGGACGAGGTGGTCCTCCAGCCGACCGCGGGCCCGGACGGCCTCGGCCAGGCTGGTCCCCTCGACGTACTCGGTGACCATCCACGGCGCCGCGGCCTCGGTGTCGGCGTCGAGCACGGCGGCCACCGCCGTGCCTCGCACGCGCAGCGCCGCCCGCACCTCACGTTCGAAGCGGCTGCGGAACTCCTCGTCCTCGGCGAGATCCTCGGCTGCGACCTTCACGGCGACGGGACGCCGATCCGGGGCGAAACCGAGATACACGGTCCCCATCCCGCCGGCACCGATCCGGTTCTGCAGGCGGTACGGGCCGATCTGGCGAGGATCCTCCTCCATCAGCGGTGTGAGCATCGCTTCCCTCGCTGCTCCCCTCGCCGCACCGGTGTAGCGGGTTCGATCCGGGTTGCCACCCGCCGGGGGGCTGTGGATGAAAGACTATGTCCCGGCCGCCATCGGGCCGAGGGCACGAAGCGTCCCAGGCGTGCGGGCCTGCGAGCACCCGCTGGCGGGGAGCGCCCGTCCGTGTTCCACGACACCGCGGCCGCGACGACGGACATCCGGTCGGCCCCGGGCGCGAAGATGCGGACGTGGACAACGACACCCGGCCGGGCCAGAAGACGACCGCCGACTGGCGTGCCGCCCTGCTCGCAGGCATCNCCCTGCGGCCCGCCACTGCCGCGGCCGTCAACCGACTGGGCTGGCCCGACTACGACGCTCGACCGGCCCTGCGCTGGGGCGAAGGCGCGGTGGCCGGCATCCCTGCCGTGGTCGCGGTCTGGGATTTCACGGTTTACGGGGGAAGCTTTGGCGAGCGGGACGCACGTGGGTTCGCCGAAGCCGCCACCGCGGCCGCGGCCAGCCGCCGTCCCCTGGTGTCGTTCCTGCGCAGCGGCGGCACCCGCCTGCAGGAAGGGGTCGCCGGACTCGTCGGGCTGCCCCGGGCCGCACTGGCGCTCGCCGCACTGGACGCGGCGGGGGTCGGTCACATCGCCGTCGCGGACCAGCCCACCACCGGTGGTGTCTGGGTGACGATCGGCTCCCGCGCGGACCTTCGGTGCGCGGTGCGCGGGGCGACGGTTGGCTTCGCCGGGCCTCGGGTGGTCGCGGCGGCCACCGGTGCCGCCCCGCCCCCGGGCAGCTACACCGCGGACTCGGCGTACGCCGCAGGGCTGGTTGACGCGGCGCCGGCGCCCGGTGCCATCCAGGTGTGGCTGCGGCGGGCCCTGACCGGCCTGGCGGATCCACCCGATCGGGAGAGCCGGGCCGGTCCAGGTACCCGGACCGGCCCGGGTGGCCAAACCACTCCGGGCAGATCGGGCGACCAGGCAGACAGAGGCGACCAGGCAGACGGATCGGACGGCGGCCCGTCACGAGCCGGCGACGGGACCACCCTCCCCGTCCCGCCCGACGATCCGGACACCCGAACCGGGTCCGACGGACCTGCGCCGGGAGCTGAACATGCCGCCGCGCGCTCCGGGTGGGCGCAGGTGCGGGCGGCCAGGGATGGCATCCGCCCGGACGGCATCGAGGTGCTGCGGACGCTGCTTCCCGACGGCGTCGACCTGGTCGGGCCGGATCCCCGGGTCGTGGCCGGTGTGGGGGTGCTCCTGGGCGACATCGCAGGGCCTGCGGGGGCTACGGGGCCTGCGGGGGCTACGGGGCCTGCGGGGCGGGGAGGGCCGATGCGTGCGGTGGTCGTGGCTGTCGGGGCCCGTCGCGGCGACGCCCCGGGGCCGGCCGGGTACCGGTTGTTGGTCCGCGCCGCCCGGCTCGCGGGGAAGCTGGGGATCGGTCTCGTGACCCTGGTCGACACGCCCGGCGCGGCGAACGACGCGGACGCCGAGGCCGCGGGCATCGCGGCGGCGATCGGGGATGCGATGGCCGCGGTATTGGCCTGCCCCTCGCCGACGCTGTCGATCGTGTTGGGTGAGGGCGGCTCTGGCGGGGCTCTCGCCGCGGCGGTCACCGACGTCGTCGCCATGACCCCGGACAGTTACTTCACCGCGCTCTCCCC
Source organism: Frankia sp. Allo2 (assembly GCF_000733325.1). NCBI lineage: Bacteria > Bacillati > Actinomycetota > Actinomycetes > Frankiales > Frankiaceae > Frankia > Frankia sp. Allo2. The sequence continues at coordinate 274,245 of NZ_JPHT01000002.1, read as the reverse complement.
GGAGGGCACCGCCGTCACGCTTCGGATACCGGTCGAGCGGGCCGCAAACGTCTGCGGGCTACGGCCGACCGACCTGAACGCGCTGGGATTCGCCGATCGGCTCCTGTCCGCCACCACCGCAGCCGAGACGGCGCGCGACGCCGCATCGCTGCTCGCATCCCTGAGCCGGGGGGACCAGGACGATCGGCTGCGCCGACGGCAGGCTCGATGGTCGACAGGGCTACCTAACAGTCTGTAGCATCTTTCTCCGGTCTTTACTTGGCCACCGGGATATCTGCCGACCTGGGGGGCGAGCACCACGGCTGGCGGCACGGATGGTACGGCGAGGGAAGGCGAGCGGGCCATCGGCGAGTGGATACTGCCATCGTTGTCCGCGGCCACGGCCCGCCTGAGGCGGGCCGTGGCCGCGGACAACATCGCCGCTCCAGGGCGGTCGGTCCTCACCGGCCTGCGCACGACCCCGGTGAACGCCCGCGGGCTCGCCGTGGAAGCGGCCTGGATCGCCACCCACCTCGCCCTCTACCCGGCGAGTGCGCTGCGCCGGCAGCGCCCGCGCGAGCACGAGCCCTACTCGCTGAGCGCGCTCTCCCCGCTGCACCGCAGCCTGCTGGTCAACGCTCCCGACGCGGCAGGCACCCCGATCCTGCTGATCCACGGCCTGATCGACAACCGGTCCGTGTTCACCCGGTTGGGCCGGTCGCTACGCCGCCGCGGTTTCCGCCGGGTGCGCACGGTGGAGCTGCCGCTGCTCGTGCCGACGGTGCAGGAAGCGGCGCTCCGACTCGCCGCGTCCGTGCACGCCGCGATGACGGACAGCGGCAGGCAGCGCGTGCACATCGTCGCCCATTCACTCGGCGGGCTGGTGGCCCGCTACTACGTGCAGCAACTCGGGGGCGATCAGTACGTGGACACGCTGATCACTCTCGCGACGCCTCATTCCGGCACCCGTCTCGCCGGGCTCGTCCCCCGGTCGGTGCCGTACCGGCTCGTCACCCAGCTACGGCCGGGATCGGCGCTCCTACTCGAGCTCGCCGCACCCGCCCCCGGCTGCCGGACCCGGTTCGTCGCGATCGGCGCCGGGCTGGACAGCGTGGTGCGGCCCGCCGAGGCGGCGCTCGACCATCCCGATCTCGACATCGAAAATTACACCGTGCCGGGCCTCGGGCATCATTCCCTGGCGTTCAGCGGCAAGGTTGCCCACCTGGTCGCGAGCTGCCTCGCCGGGGCGGCGGACCGGCCGGGACTCTCGGGACCGTCAGAGCTTCTCGACGGGGGCGTACCGCAGGAGCAGGCGCTTCGTGCNGGTGTTCTCGCCNAAATCGATGGTCNCCNCCGCGGAGTCNCCGNCCCCGCCGGTGGCGACGACAACTCCGAGACCGAAACTGTCATGCGTCACCCGGTCGCCCTGACGCAACTCCAGGACGGCCCGAGCGGCCGGCCGCGCGCGACCCGAGAACGGCGAGTTCGGTAGCGGTTTACGCGCCGCCGGGGCGCCGGCGGCGCCCCGGCCGGTCGCGCCCGACCCAAACCCGCCAGACGAGCCCCAGGACGTCCCCGCGGGCGCTGGCGGGGGATCGGCCAGCCGGCGCCAGTCAACCAGCGTGTCCGGCACCTCGCCGAGGAAGCGCGACGGCGGGTTGTAGGCCGGTTGGCCCCAGGCGCTGCGCATCACCGCGCGGGTCAGGTAGAGCCGGATCCGGGCCCGGGTGACACCCACATAGGCGAGCCGACGCTCCTCCTCGAGCTGGGTGGGATCTCCCAGGGTCCGCAGGTGCGGGAAGACGCCGTCCTCGAGACCGGTAAGGAAGACGACGGGGAACTCGAGGCCCTTGGCGCTGTGCAGCGTCATGAGAGTGACCACACCATCGGAACCGTCGTCGGTCGGAACCTGGTCCGCGTCGGCGACGAGCGAGACCTGCTCGAGGAACTCCGCAAGCGTACCCTCGGGCAGCCGCCGGGCGAACTCCTGGACCACTCCGACCAGTTCCTGCAGGTTCTCCACCCGGCCCTGGGACTCGACGGTGTCCTCGGCGAGGAGTTCCGACAGGTAGCCGGTGCGTTCAAGCACCCCCTCGACCACGGCCACCGGGTTGTCGGCCGCTACGGCGCGTAGCTCGGCGAGCAGCGCGGTGAACTCGCGCACCGCCTTCGCCGAGCGCGCGGCGATCCCCGGCACCTCGTCGACACGCTCCAGTGCCTGCGCGAACCCGATCCGCTCGACATCAGCGAAGCCCGCCAGGGCCGCCTCGGCCCGCTCGCCGATCCCGCGCCGGGGCACGTTCAGGATGCGACGCAGGTTCACCGTGTNGCTAGGATTGGCGAGGACCCGCAGGTNGGCAAGGAGATCACGGATCTCCTTGCGCTCGTAGAACCGCACCCCGCCGACCACCCGGTAGGGCAGCCCGACCCGGACGAAGATCTCCTCGAACACCCGGCTCTGGGCGTTGGTCCGGTAGAACACCGCGACGTCGGCGGGCCGCGCGAGCTTCGCGTCCGAGAGCCGGTCGACCTCCTCGGCGACAAAGGCCGCCTCGTCGTGCTCGTTGTCGGCGGCGAATCCGACGATCTTCTCACCGTCACCGGCGTCCGACCACAGTCGCTTGGCCTTGCGCTGGTTGTTACGCGCGATCATCGCGTTCGCGGCGGAGAGGATGGTCTGGGTGGAGCGGTAGTTCTGTTCCAGCAGGATCACTGCGGCGTTCGGGAAATCCTCCTCGAACTCCACGATGTTGCGGATGTTCGCCCCACGGAAGGCGTAGATCGACTGGTCCGCGTCGCCAACCACGCACAGCTCCGCCGGTGGGACGGCGCCCGAGGCCCAGGTACCCGGCCCGGCTGCCGGCTCGGCCGGCTCCACCGGCGCGGACCCGCCACCGAAGTACGCCGGTTGGCCGACGAGTTCACGCACCAGGACGTACTGCGCGTGGTTCGTGTCCTGGTACTCGTCCACGAGCACATGTCGGAATCGGCGCCGGTAGTGCTCGGCGACGTCGGGGAACGACTGGAGGAGGTTCACCGTCATCATGATCAGATCGTCGAAATCAAGGGCGTTGGCCTGAGCCAGCCGCTGCTGATAAGCGGCGTAGACCTCGGCGACGGTCCGCTCGAGGTGGTTCGTGGCCCGGTCCCGTGCGGCCTCCCAGTCGATCAGTTCGTTCTTCAGGTTGCTGATCTGCGCCGCCAGACCTCGGGCGGGATGCCGTTTGGGATCAAGATCAAGGTCACGGGTGACCAGAGTGATCAAACGCTGCGCGTCGGCGGCGTCGTAGATGGAGAAGGTCGAGCCGAACCCGAGACGCTTCGCCTCGGACCTCAGGATGCGCACGCAGGCCGAGTGGAAGGTGCTCACCCACATCGCCCGCGCCCGGGGACCGACCAGCGCCGAGACCCGTTCGCGCATCTCGTTGGCAGCCTTGTTGGTGAACGTGATCGCCAGCATCTCCCCCGGCCGGACCCCCCGGGCCGCCAGCAGGTACGCGATACGGTGGGTCAGCACCCGCGTCTTGCCGGACCCCGCGCCCGCGACGACGAGCAGGGGTGCCCCGATGTGCACCACCGCCGCCCGCTGCTGCAGGTTGAGCCCGTCGAGCAGGCCCTCGGCATCCAGGCGTGGCGAGGAGAAGCCACCGGGCTCGTCCCCGCCCACCGGCGGCGCCAGCACCGCCGGGCCGAACAGGTCGTAGGGCACGTGCGCACCGCCGTGGACATCCGTCCCGACCGACCCGGCGATGCCGGATCCGCCGCNGTGGGAATCGCCGAAAAAGCCGCTCATGGGACTCCGATCGTACGTTCGACGTCGGGCAGGTCGGACCGCGGCATGCCCGGATCGCACCCAACGGCCCGGTCCGCGGTGTGGTCCGCGAGATGCACCGACGGCCCCACCCGGCCGCGGTCCTCGCGCGTCCATGCCACCGCATGACCATCACACGTCCACGCCCAGTGGTCGTCGACCCGCGTGCTGACCAGCCTATTGTCCGTCGTTCCCGCCCCGCCCCGCGCGCGAGGGCGGGTCGTCGATGGCCGTGGTCCGCGTCAACGCCCGGCCCACCGGCGGTCAGGCGGCCCCGCGGCCAAGCGGCCACGCCACGTGGCCACGCGGCCACGTAGTCGCGTAGTCGCGTAGTCACGCGGTACTCGACGCGCTCGGCGGGATGGCCGCGAGCGCCTTCACCCTGCTGGCCACCCCCGGGTCGATGTTGCCACCCGACAGGATTGCCACCGTCGGGCCCTGCGCGAGATCACTTCGACGCAACAAGGCCGCGACCCCCGCGGCGCCGGCCGGTTCCACCTGGTGGCCGGCCCGGTGCAGCAACACCATCGCCTCCCAGAACGCCGCCTCATCGACCGTGACGATCTCGTCCACCAGGCGTGCGGCAAGGGCGAAGGTCAGGNCCCCCGGAGCNTTCACCGCCATACCGTCGGCGATCGTGGTCGACGCCGGGACCACCCGTGACGAACGTGGCGCCGTCGGCTGTTCGGACGTCCGGCTGCCCGGAATCGTCCCGACTCCCCGCAGTGTTCCGGCACCGGGCGTCGTTCCGGCACCGGGCGTCGCAGCCCCACCGGGGGGCACCGTGAGCCGCCGGCCAGCCCGCAGCGACGCGGCAAACGCCGACGACAGCACGGACTGCACTCCGACCACTCGCGCATCGGGGCGCCGGGACCGCACCGCCGCGGCCAGCCCGCCGATCAGCCCTCCGCCGCCCACCCCGACCAGAACGGTGCCGAGATCGGGCACCTGATCGAGCAACTCCAAGCCGATCGTGCCCTGCCCGGCCACTACCGTCGGGTCATCGAACGGGTGGACCAGCAGCCGGTCTCCCCGGGCGGCGAAGGTGGCGGCCGCAGCGAGCGCCGCTTCCACCCCCCCGGGTATCTTCTCGACCCGGGCGCCCCACCGGCGCGTCCGCGCCACTTTGACCGGATTGGCCCCTACCGGCACGAAGATGGTCGCCTCGACGCCGAAGGCCGCGGCCGCGAAGGCCACTCCCTGGGCGTGGTTACCGGCACTGGCCGCCACCACCCCCCGGGCCCGCGTCGCCGGATCCGCGGTGGCCACCCGGTGGTAGGCGCCCCGAAGCTTGAACGAACCGGTGTGCTGCTCGTGCTCACACTTGAGCCAGACGGGCGCACCGACCGCCGCCGACAGGCCGAGATCCCGCACGACCCTGGTCCGTCGTGCCACCCCGGCAAGGACGCGGGCCGCGGCGCGGATGTCCGACGCCCAGAGTTCGGCNTCCGGGGCTACCGATCGGTCGTCTGCGGCTGCTGCGGTCATGGAGCATCTCCCGGCGGCTGAGCGGCCACCTCACCATGACCGCGGCAATAAAAAAGCCCCCCGCCAGGACAAGGCGGAAGGGCGAGGCGCGGACCCGATGATCGGTCGCGCGCCTAGGTAATGGCCATCTCGTGCGGGGTCACATCATCCAGGGTGCTCCGGTCCCGCCCAGACGTCAAACGTGCCCGTCGGCGGGGGTCGTCCGACGGGCACGCGCTCCGATCCGGGATCGTCACTCCCACTCGATCGTGCCGGGAGGCTTGGAGGTGATGTCGTACACCACCCGGTTAACCTGCGGCACCTCGTTGACCACCCGGTTCGAGATGCGTTCCAGCAGGCCGTAGGGCAGCCGGGCCCAGTCGGCGGTCATCGCGTCCTCGCTGGTGACCGCGCGCAGGACGATCGGGAAGCCGTACGTACGCTCGTCACCCTGGACGCCCACCGACCGCACGTCGGCGAGCAGCACCGCGAAGACCTGCCAGATCTCGCGGTCCAGGCCGGCCTTGCGAATCTCCTCCCGGATCACCGCGTCGGCCGCCCGCACCACGTCGAGCCGCTCGGGCGTGACCTCGCCGATGATGCGGACGGCGAGGCCCGGGCCCGGGAACGGCTGGCGCCAGACGATCTCCTCGGGCAGCCCCAGCTCCTCGCCGAGCCGACGGACCTCGTCCTTGAACAGGGTCCGAAGCGGCTCGACCAGATCGAACCGCAGGTCCTCGGGCAGTCCACCGACGTTGTGATGCGACTTGATCTTCGCGGCCGTCGGCGAGCCGGATTCGATCACGTCGGGATACAATGTCCCCTGCACGAGAAAGTCGATCGTCGCGCCCTCCGCCTCCGCCCGGACCTCCAGTTCGCGGGCGGACTCCTCGAAAACCCGGATGAACTCACGACCGATGATCTTCCTCTTCCGCTCCGGGTCGGTCACTCCGGACAGCGCGGCGGAGAACCGGTCGGCCGCCTTGACATGGACCAGATCCACGCCGGTAGTCGCGACGAAATCGCGTTCGACCTGTTCCGCCTCGCCGGCCCGCAGCAAACCATGATCGACGAAGACGCAGGTGAGCGCGTCTCCCACCGCCCGGTGCACGAGCGCGGCAGCGACCGCGGAGTCCACCCCGCCGGACAGACCGCAGATCAACCGTCCGGTCCCGACCTGGGCCCGGACGGCCGCGACAGCCTCGTCGACAATGTTGATCATCGTCCAGGTGGGCCGGCAGCCCGCACCCACGAGCAGGAAGTGCCGCAGCACGTCCATGCCTCGCTCGCTGTGGACCACCTCCGGGTGGAACTGCACGCCATAGAGACGACGCGCGGGGTCCTCGAAGGCGGCGACCGGGGCCGACGGCGTGGAAGCCGTTACCCGGAAGCCGGGCGGCGCGGCGGTCACCGAGTCGCCGTGCGACATCCAGACCTGCTGGACAACGGGCAGACCGTCGAAGAGAACCCCGGGATCCGACACCGACAGACGAGTTGCTCCGTACTCGGCGGTTCCCGTGCGCGCGACGGCGCCGTCAAGCGCCTNAGCCATGACCTGATGGCCATAGCAGATACCGAGAATAGGCACTCCGGTAGCGAACAACGCAGGATCGACCCGGGGCGCGCCAGGCGAGTAGACGGACTTCGGGCCGCCAGAAAGGATCAGTGCGGACGGACGCCGGGCGAGGATCTCGTCCACCGACATATCCCACGGGACGATCTCCGAATACACATGACATTCGCGTATGCGCCGGGCGATCAGTTGGGCATACTGAGCACCGAAATCGATCACCAGCACGGTGTCATAGCCCGCAGGCCCCACCGCGGACGGGCCGCTGGGGCCGTCCGCCGGGGACCGCGGAACATCCCGAACCGCGCCGGTATCCGTCGGCTCCGCACCACGGCCAGCACTGCTACGCTGCAACTCGCTCACCCCGCAAGCCTACGGACACGGCGACCCCACCGGTCCGTCCAGGCGCCCAACCATCTCCCACGGCCTTCACCGGAACAGACGAAGCGCACCGGGCACCGCCGCGAAGGCGGTAAGGGCTCATGTAGGAGATGTCTAGGATGCCGAGTTTGCGCCTTCAGCCCGGTTCACTCACCCCGACAAGCGCTTCGATCATCAGTGACGCCCGATGTCGGGCTTCCCCGGCGGTTACGGTAGTGGTGACTCCGCGCGCAGTAGCGACAACTGACGTGCGGCCACCAAGGCGCTTACGGTAGGCGCCTTTCGGATGCCGACTTCGTACCGCTATGGTGCCTGACAAGGGACATCCGGGCCCGATACCGAGCCATCCTGGTACGACCTGTTCCGGGAGGCTGGCGGAGAGGTTGCGAAGGTACGTGCGCAGACAACCGATGGCCAGCAGCACGGGCATCGCCGCAGACTCGGAGCCGACAGTGGCGCCGGGTTCGCCCGTGGACGCCGAAGACGGCGGGCAGCGCGATGGTCGATCCGCCGCGCCACCGAACCCAGCCGGGTCGGGACTGGCGCGCCTTCGTCGCGCCGCCGCCAACCCCACCAACTGGCGGGTACGCACCAAGCTGATCGCGATTCTGGCCGTGCCTGTCATCGCGATCCTCGCCTACTCGTCCATCGAGGCGGGTACGGTGCTGACGAGCACGCGGGACGTCAACCGGGTGTCCGATCTGACCGAGATCAGCCGCTCCGCGGCCGGGCTGGTCCACGCCCTGCAGGCCGAGCGCACCTACAGCACCGGATTCGTCGCCAGCGGTCCCGTCGGCGCCCGGGACGGGAGCACGATTCCAACCCGCCGGGCGGCGGTCGATGAAGCCTACAGGGCGTACAAGTCAGCTGCGAACGAGCGGCGAGGGTCCTTCGGCAGCGAGGTACGCCGCGCTCTCGACGACGTCAGCAGCCGGATGGACACGCTGCCCGCCAAGCGGCAGACGATCGAAAGGCTGATCGACAGGAAGGCGGTCGAGACCGCCTTTCAGCCGATCATTGACTCACTGGTCAACCTGATCCGGCTGATCCCACAGGGAAATGACGACCAGGAGCTCAACGCCGGGGTCAACACGGCCTACTTCCTGATGTCCGGGACGGAACTTCTCGCCGAGGAGCAGACACTCATCCACGGCCTGTTTACCCGCAACGGGAACCAGGTCTTCACGGCAGACGACTATCGCGAGTTCCTGTCGGCCGAGACCCAGCGGGGCCGCCAGCGCAACGATCTCGAGAACGCCGCTCTACCGAACCAGCTCGCGGTCTACGAACCGACGATCGACACCGAGACCAACGGGGACATCCGCAACACCCAGAATTACGTCGAAGAAATTCTGAACGCGCCCATCGGTCAGCCGCTGACCGCGCTGGAAGCCGAGAAATGGGACCAGGCGACCCAGCGAACCATCGACACCGGCACGGAAGCCGTTGACAAGCTCCTGGGCCTCGTCGACGCCCGCGCGGGCACCCTGCGGGGCAACATCCAGCGCCACGCGCTGCTGTCCGGTCTGCTGATCCTGCTCATCCTGGCCCTCGCCCTGCTCGCCGCACTGATCGTCGCGCGATCGCTGGTCCGCCCCCTGCTGGCGCTGCGGACTGCCGCGCTGGACGTCGCCGACCATCGGCTTCCCGAGGCCGTCCGTCGGTTGCGCGATTCCACCGAGCTGGACATCGACGACTCGATCGAACCGGTCGGTATCGACACCGACGAGGAGGTCGGCGAAGTCGCGCGGGCTTTCGACGAGGTTCACCGGGAGGCGATCCGGCTGGCCTCCGAACAGGCGTCGCTGCGGAACAACGTCAACGCGATGTTCGTGAACCTCTCCCGGCGCAGTCAGGGACTGGTCGAACGGCAGCTGCGTCTCATCGACGAGCTGGAGAACCGCGAGCAGGATCCGGACCAGTTGTCCAACCTGTTCAAGCTGGATCACCTCGCCACTCGTATGCGGCGGAACAACGAAAGCCTGCTCGTCCTCGCCGGCACGGACACCGCTCGGCGCTGGACACACCCCGTCCCACTGAACGAGGTCGTACTGGCGGCCATCTCCGAGGTGGAGCAGTACACCCGCGTCAAGCAGACCTCGGCCGCCGCGGTGTCCATCGCCGGCAACGGTGTCAGCGACGTCGTCCATCTGGTCGCCGAGCTCCTCGAGAACGCCACCTCGTACTCGCCGCCGGCCACCAGCGTCCTCGTCACCAGCCGCTCGCTCGGTCCGGGGGCCGGGGCGATGATCGAGATCGAGGACCAGGGCATCGGCATGCCGGCCAAGGAACTCGAACGGGTCAACGACCGACTGGCGAACCCGCCGGTGGTCGACGTGTCGGTGTCACGGACCATGGGCCTGTTCGCGGTCGGTCGGCTGGCCAGCCGCCACGGCATTCACGTCCAGCTGCGTGAGTCCGCCTCCGGAGGTATCACCGCTGTCGTCCGGCTGCCTGCCAAGCTGGTGACCGGAGACGGCGGGGCCGGCACGGGACCGGCCCGGCCCGCCGCGCCGGCGTTGGGAACCCGCGTCGGCGACTCGCCGGCCATCCCCGGTTCCCCGACCGGACCGCGTGCCCCGCAGCGGCCGGAACGCACCGGCTCGGGAACTCCCGAACCGGTGGACGGCAGGGTCGCGTCGACGAACGGCACCGGGGCCAACGGGCACCGGACCGCGAGTGAATCCGACGGACCAGAAAGCCTCTTCGACGACTCCAGCGGGCCCCGGCGGTTCCCCAGCACCGGGCCGTTCCCTCTCACCGGGCCGCTGGCCGCCGCTCAGCTCGGATCCGACCGGACGGGTTCGCCGCCCACCGCGGATGATCGCGACTTCGGGCCGGACGACTTCGCTCCCGGCCTCGACGGCGGCACCGAGCGCGACAGCGAGACGGATGGCATCAGCGCCGCTCCGCCGACCCTGCCGCACGATCTACTCGGGCGGGGAGGAAACGACGAGGACCACCCGGTCCCGGGAGCCCGGGAGCGGCCCGGCTCCAGTGGGCAGGACGATCCCCGTGACCCACGGCAGCTCGACGACCGGGGGCTCGACCTCGATGCCCTTCGCGGCCGCGGCCGCACCGCTCCCGGTGGCCGGCTCGAACCGCCCCCCGACGTCGTACCGGACACCCAGACCATCGACCGGCGCGGATTCGGACGACGGGACGATCCGGTCACGGACGAGACGAGACCGGTGTCGTTCGGGGACAACCGCTGGGGGACCAAACCACGTTCCGGCGGCGCCACCGGGCCCGGTCGGACCGGGCAGCCCGACACCACCCCGACACCGCCCGGCCCGACACCGCCCGGCCCGACACCGCCCGGCCCGACACCGCCCGGCCCGACACCGCCCGGCCCGACACCGCCCGGCCCGACACCGCCCGGCCCGACACCGCCCGGCCAGAGCCGGCCCGATGCCGGTGAGCGGCCCCGGTCGGCCGAGGAGCCGCCCCCCGGGGCCGGCAGCGTGTTCGCCCGCTCCGAGAACCGGCCCGTTCCGCAGGAACGATCGGAGTCCACGGAGTCCACGGAGTCCACCGGTCCCCGCGACCGGCTGGCGTCGGCGCTCGCGTCCCGGCGGTTGCGCGACACCGGGACGACAGAGGCGGTCTCCGGCGAGGACACCGGCGAACAGACCACGGCAGACCGGGACACCGACGACATCGAGACGTCGCCGATCTTCGACTCCGTGTCGGCGTGGTTCCAGCGACGTTCTCCGTCCGATCGGGCGCCCGCCCAGCATTCGACGGCGGCCGCGGCGGCCCGCCCCACCGGGCCGGGNGCCGGNGGGGCGGCGCCACCGCCCCGTTCCCCGGTCCGTCCGGGGCTCGGTGGGGCCTTCGGGCAACGCGGCCCCGCCCGCTCCGGAGTCGATCCGCTCACGGCTACCCGGACACCGGCACGGGAGGAGCCCGCGACGGACGCGCCGTCAGCGGCTCCGCCCGTCCCGGCCTTCGCGGCCCAGCATCAGACGGCCCCACACCATCAACCAGCAGGGCAATACCAGCCAGCACAGCACCAGGCAACGCCCCAGCAGCCCCCGTCCCGGGAGAACTGGACATCTCCCGGGGACGCCGGCTGGCAGGCGGCCGAGTTGTTGCGTCAGCCGAGCACAGGCGGCGTGACGCGGTCGGGCCTACCGGTGCGAGTTCCCATGACCCATCTCGTGCCCGGCAGCGCCGAACCCGCGCCCCGCCGGCGTCCCACCGACACCTCGGCCAGATCTCCTGAGGCTGTAGGAGGCCGGCTTGCCAGCTTCTACCAGGGCGTACGGCAGGGACGTGATGTCGGAGTCGACACCGCGAGGAATCCTCGACGTGACGCGCAGGAGGAACGGTGACACCCGTGAGTTCTGAAGCCCAGAACCTCAATTGGTTGATCAACAATTTTGTCGATCGCGTCCCGGGTGTCGCCCACACCGTTGTGGTGTCCGCAGACGGCCTGCTACTCGCCGTCTCCGACGGTTTCCCCCGGGATCGCGCCGACCAGCTCGCCGCGGTGGCCTCGGGACTGGTGAGCCTGACCCAGGGCGCCGCCCGCGTCTTCGAGGCGGGCGGCGTCACCCAGACGGNCGTGGNGATGGAGCACGGCTTTCTCTTCATCATGGCAATCAGTGACGGCGCGAGCATGGCAGTGCTCGCGGCACCGTCCTGCGACATCGGTCTGGTCGGCTATGAGATGGCACTGCTGGTCAGCCGGGCGAAGGACGTCCTGACCCCGGCGTTGCGCGCCGAACTGCAGGGAACCCTTCCGCGGTGACCGGACGGCAACACAGGGAGTCANGGTGAGTATCGATCCCGAGGGCACGCCCGGGCCGGTCGTCCGTCCGTATGCGATGACCGGTGGGCGCACTCGGTCGCGCTATGAACTCGCCATCGAGGCACTCGTCTTCACGACGCCTCTCGGCGAGGAACGAGCGATCGGCCTCAACCTGGAGCAACAGACCATCGCCGCCATGTGCCGGCAGGTGCGATCCATCGCGGAGATCGCAGCCGGCCTCCGGGTGCCCCTCGGGGTGGCCCGCGTGCTGGTAGGCGATATGGCGGACGAAGGCTTCGTCCGCGTCCACCAGCAGCCTGACCGCGACGAGGCACCGGATCTCGCGTTGCTCGAAAGGGTTCTCAGTGGCCTTCGAAAGCTCTGACAACAGGCGGGTCAACTCCGCCGTCGCCACGACCTCGGTGAAGATCGTGGTAGCGGGCGGATTCGGCGCCGGGAAAACCACATTCGTGGGTTCGGTGTCCGAGATCGTCCCGCTGCGCACCGAGGCCGTCATGACCGAGGCGGGAGCCCACATCGACGACCTCACCCACCTGATGGACAAGACCACCACCACGGTCGCCATGGACTTCGGCCGAGTCTCGCTGGACGAAGATCTGATCCTGTATCTGTTCGGCACCCCCGGGCAGTACCGCTTCTGGTTCATGTGGGACGATATCGTGCGGGGAGCCATCGGTGCGATCGTGCTCGCCGACACCCGCCGACTGGCCGATTGCTTCGCCGCGGTCGACTACTTCGAGCAGCGGCAGTTGCCCTTCGTGATTGGCGTCAACTGCTTCGACGGGATCCTGCGGCACTCGATCGAGGACGTCCGGGAAGCACTGCAGGTCAGCCCGGCCGTTCCCGTCATCACCTGCGACGCCCGCAACCGCGACTCCACCAAGAGCGCGCTGATCGCGGTGGTCGAGCACACGATGTCGCGGGCGACCGCAGGGACCTGAGGTGATCCGCCCCGGGGCGGCCGGTGCCAGTCGCCCCGGGCAAGCGAGCCGACCCGAGCTCAGACGGGCGGGGGAAGCTTGCGGAGTTCGGCATCCAGCGGGACCTTGGTATTACCCGTATTGTTGACAATCTTGAGGTCGAAATCGTTCGCCTGCTGGTTCTGGTTCCACTGACCACCGACGAGGGCGATACGAGCCACGTTCTTCGGGACGTTGGGCTGAGCTCCGAACGCCACGGGTCCGACGATGGTCTGGGCGTCGACGTCGCGGATGGCCGTGGCGACGGCTTCTCGGTTGTCGAGGGAGTCGACGTTGCTCAGCGCCTTGACGGCGACCTCGAACAGGGCGTACGAGAATCCAAGGATCTGGGTCCACCCTTGGCCGCGGGCGCTGGTGAAGTCGTTGGCCAGCTCCAGGGACGTCTTGTTCGTCAGCGAGCTGCGGAAGGGATGCGCCGGTGACCACGCCACCTCGGTGGTAAGACCGTCACCACCGGTACCGAGGCCACGCACATCCTCCTGGAAGTAGATCGCCTTGGAGATCGTCAGGGCGTTCGGCGAGTAACCGAAGGTCCTGGTCTCCTTCCGGAAGGTGGCGAAGTCCGCGGCCCGGGACACGCCGACGACGGCCTGCACCCCGTTCTTCTCGAATTCATCGATATAGGTCTTGAATGAGGGCGCCCCGCTTGCGTAGCCGGCTGACATCGGCGACGTCAGCCGGAGATTGTTGTAATTGCGGATGGTGGGAATTCCGAAGTCCGGGTTGGCGAACGCGCGGCCGTCGTCGTCGTCCGGATACATGAGCCCCACCTTGGTGATCCCGAGCTGGCTCCACATCGCGACGTAGGTCGCCACCAGGTCCTCCATGCCCCAGAAAAAGTGGTAGGTCCAGCGGAAGGGCATGTCGACGTTGCCGCCCCGGCCATTCCACCAGGCCTGCCACGGGGCGATTGTGGAGATACAGGGAACCTGGTTGATCTCGCACTGGTCCGCGACGGGAACGGCAGTGTCGGAGGTGCCACCGACCAGCACGATGTCGACCTTGTCCTTGAAGATCAGGTCGGTTGTCGCAATCCCGGCGCCATGGCGGTCCGACTCGGAGTCCCGGACGAAGATCTCGACGGGATAGGTGCGGNNCCCCACCTTCACGCCATCGGCCAAGATCGTGCGCATCGTCTGCACCACATACGAGTCGACCACGCTGTGGCTGCGGAACGCCCCCGTCCGGGACGTCACATAGCCGAGACGTACCTTGCGCGCCGCGCTGGCCGAGGAGGATGAGCCCCCACACGCGGCCAACAGCCCGGCGGCCGGTGCCGCGACCGCCGCGGTCCCGGCCCAGCGAAGCAGACCACGCCGGTTAACGGTCCGTCGGCCGCTCTCCCGGGGAACGGGGACGCCCCCGTCCGCACCGCCAGCCACATCCGTCCTGCCAGCGGCGGCACACCGTCCGCCACCCTCACCACGGTCAGACCTGAGCATGGCACCTGATCCTGCCCCATGCCATCCTGAATCCGACAACGGGGGTCGGAACTCGGCAGATCCCGGGCTACCAGAGGCGCCTTAGATCCGACATATCGGTGTTTCACTTACCGTCAGCGNGGGGATGGATCTCCTCAGTTCACCCCGCAGTATCGGTGCGGTGCGCTGCCACTCGCGGTGAGTTCCAGCGTGCCCTGCGCCTTGTCGCGGATTCCGGCCCCGGGCTTGGCGATGTGCACCCCCGAAAGATCCTTCAGTGGCCCGCTGGTGAACTTCACGTTGCCGATCACATTCCCGCCGTCGTTACCGGCCACCGGCGTGATCGTGTACTGACCGGCGGTGCCGTCCCAGCTGTAGGCACCGGCGGTCCGTTCGACCACGAGCACACCGACGACATTGTCGGACAGCTTCAGGGGATTCGTCCCGGTAACCAGCCGGCATTCCCAACTGCCATCAATCATCGCCTTGCCATTGATCGCGTCCGGGCTGGTCGTGGTGGGCGTCGGCGAGCCACTGGGGGGAGCCGGCGAAACCGACGGCGCGCTCTTGCCGCCGCCATCGCCGCGCAGGAGTGCATAGCCGCCGACCGCGAGCAACGCGAGGACCAACGCAACGGCCAAAGGACCGATCCAATCCTGACGAAGCCAGGCGAGGCGATCCTCGCCGGAGAAGTCCTCGCCCTCCGGCTCATCCCGGGCATCCCCCTGTTCCCGCAGCCCCACCGCGCGGGCATCACGTCCGTAGGCCCGCCGCCCGGGCCCGGAATGGCCGCCGACCCCGGCGCCCTCCTCATGCCGGCCAGCATGTCCACGGCTCCTGGCGCCGGTTCCGCCCGCGCGACCGGCCCNGTCCGCGGTGCCACGCCGGCGCTCGCCGGCGCTCGCCGCACCCCCCTCACCCGATCGCGTCGATCCTGATGACCGGATGGGCTGGGGAGCCGAGACCGGTTGGAGACTGTTGGTGTCGGTCACCGGATTCGGGGTGCGGCGGCGGTCGGCAGGCACACTGCGACCACTCGGTTTGCGCACCGACCGGGAGGGCTGCCAGCCGCTGTCGTCATCCGGCGCGGCGCCGGCACCTCTGGCCTTTCCCGATCCCCGCCGGGGCACCAGGGACGTCCTCTCCGAGGGAGACTCGGGTCGGCGCCCCACCGGCGACAACGGAGTTCCGACCAGGCCACGCGCACCGGTCCCGGCCGGCAACGCGGAGGCGTCTGGCCGGTACAGCGGACGAGCGGTCGTCATCGTCTCCTCGACCCGAGGTACAGCCAGGTCGCCGGGCCTGCCGCTGGCCCGCGACGCATCGGCGTCGACCTCGGCAGCCGCCCGCCGCTCCGGGGCCGCGAGCGCCCGGCCGCGGGCCGGAGCGGACGGCCCGTTCTGGCCGGACAGCCGGTCGGTCGGACCGGCCAACGAGTCCCTCGGTCCAGACACCCGATTCGCCGGCACCCGCCAGTCGCTCCCCGTCGCAGCCTCCACCGGCGATCGTCGCCGGGCCACCGGGAGCGGTCCGGAGAGCGGGTCCTGGCGGCCGGGGACCAGTCCGGCGATCCCGTTGGGCCCGTTGGGCGGGAGAGAACGGACGGCATCTCCGGTGCCGGGCAGGGGAGTCCGCCAGCCTGCAAGATCCGCTCCGCCGTCGCGGGGGTCCCGCGGACGATCCTGGCGGGAGCGCAGACGGTCCTGGCGGAAGTGTGGGGGCAGGCCCCCGGTGGCCGGGCCCTGCCGGCCGACGGTGAGGTCGGCGGAGGCGGGGAACGCGCCGTTCCCGCCGGCGGCCTTACCCACGGGAAGGCCGTTGAGGCCCCCGGCGCCGTTGACCCCGGAACCGCCATTGACCCCGGAACCGCCATTGACCCCGGAACCGCCATTGACCCCGGAACCGCCATTGACCCCGGAACCGCCATTGACCCCGGAACCGCCATTGACCCCGGAACCGCCGTTCGGGCCCCTTTTTCCCGGACCCGGGTCCCTGCCGGGACGACTCGACGCCGATCCCGGCAGATAGGCTTCCGCGCCCCCGAATCCGCGGGGCGGAGTTGATGAGGTCGCGCCCGGACCAGCGGATCCGCCGCCACCGGGACGGACCTCGCCGGCCTCCCGGTTCGGGGCGCCCGGGCCCACTGCGGGCGTGCCCACACCGGGCAGTTGAACACGGGGCAGTTGAACACGGGGCGAGCTGTGCCCGTTCCAGGGATCCGTCGAGGAGTATGCGGTTTGGGGCCCGGCATCAGACGGCGGCGCGGCGGCGGTCACGCCAAAGCTCTCGGGCACCACCGGGAAGGCCGGGCCGGTGACCCGGCTCGGGGTGCCCGACTGGCCCGGAACTCCCCTGAGGTCCGCCGGCGACGTGGGAACGGCCCGGGACGGCAGCGCGGGAACCGGTCGGGCGGAGATCGGAAACCCACCGGTGAACGGGTCCGCGGAAGCCCCNCCCCCCGGTCTCGCCCCGGAGGTGGTTCCCGCCGCCCCGCCGGCCCGTGGGGAACGGCCCATGTGCACCGGTCCCGACGGCGGACCGGTTGGGACCGGGTAGGTCTCCTGACCGGGTCCGCCCACCTGCGGGTCGGACGGCGTCGTAGCCGTCCTGGACGCCGCGGACGGTGGCGGGGAGGCCGAGGGGAGGTAGGACGTCGGCCGGGACGCAGCCGGCGGCGGACCGGCGGAAACCCGAGGACCCCTGGGAACAGGAGGAGCAGGAGAAGCCACCGGAGCGGCGGATGACACCGCCGGGGTGGACGGGCCCGCGGGAGCGGGGGGGGTCACCGAGATGCCCGGCGGGCGTCCACCGGCGGGTCCCGGCGCCGGACCGTCCCAGGTGGTGGTCACGTCGAAGGGATCGGCGGGACGCGCACCGCCNCCNGCCGGCGGCATGGCTGGTCGCGGNCCCGGCGCCGGCTCACGCCGGGACCGGGGGTTCGGATCCCAGGATGTGGGCGCGGGCTCACGGGAGACAGGACGGGCTGCCTGCTCGCCCACCCGCTCCACCGCGAAGAAATCGTCGTCACGACGGGGGGCAGCCGGGCGCCCCGTGGCACCGTTGCGGTCGGTGTCATAGGTCGTCACAGAACTATCACCCGCCTCCGGGTGCGGGCGCCGGGCGTCGGCGACGTTATCCCAGCTTCAGGCATCATGGCCGCTGAACCGCTGTATTTGATCATAGGGCGGCATCTCCTGCCCCCCCTGGTCAGCACGATGCGGGCAGTCATCGTGTGGACGTGCGTCGGGTAAATGTGTGATCTGGTCACGCCGCCGGGTCCCCCGCCCAGCCGGACGAATGCACGTGGAGCAGCCTCGCTCCGGCNGGGGCGGTCTNGGGATGTGTCCCGGAGAATCGCACCGCCATGACCGCCCACCGATGCGCGAAGGACGTCCTATCACATCACCGACGAAAAAGCAATAGCACTCTCGTCCGTCGTCCCGTAGCTCATCCAGGCATCTGACAATAGTTCTATCAGCCCACTGTACACTGGTAATCGTCATCGCTTGTCACGGCAGGCGGCATAGATCTCCCGCACGATGCGCTGCGACGACTCGGACTGGACGTTGTCACTGAACCGCTGGTACTCCTCCTGGGTGTAGCCGGCTTCCAACTTCTCCAGCGTGCAGGTGCAATAGCCTTCGTTACCGTTGCTGACGTCGAGGCACGAGCTGAGATATGCCTGACGGACCTCCGGGGAGTAACGGCCCTTCTCCGCCGCGGCCGGGCCGGCCGCGGTCCCGGAGTCCGATCCACCGCCGCCGAGGGCGAGGAATCCGATGACGCCGAGCCCGAGGCAGACGAGAACGACGGCGGCGCCGATCAGCAACGGCGGACGGTCGCGCACGTGCTGGACGAACGCGGTGACCCGTGCCGGCAGCCCGCCGGCCTCGTCGCGCCGGGCCGTCGCCCCGCGCCGAGCCGTCGCCCCGCGCCGAGCCGTCGATTCACGCCGGGAGATGGGCCCGGACGGTGCCCATCCACTGTCGTGCTCGTCGAACGACCCGGCGTACGGCCCCGGCTCGTCGTCCGGATCGTCGTCCCACCGCGATGTGCCGTCCGCCGCACCGCCGGCGGACGGGGCGTACGTCGCCGCCAAGCCCCCGACACGCCGGATCTCGCCGGTCGAGTCGCCGTCGCCCCAGGTCGTCTGCGCCGCGGCCG
The DNA here is from genome assembly GCF_000733325.1 of Frankia sp. Allo2. Taxonomy (NCBI): domain Bacteria; kingdom Bacillati; phylum Actinomycetota; class Actinomycetes; order Frankiales; family Frankiaceae; genus Frankia; species Frankia sp. Allo2. Next base: position 255,695 of record NZ_JPHT01000002.1, on the reverse strand, counting down.
GCCCGGCGGACGCAGCCACCGGATCGACGGGATCCGCCGCACCCGCGCGGCGGGCCGGACCGGTCAGATCGCCCCGCTCCGACGGCCCGTGCGGTGCAATGACGTCCGCGGCCGGTTCCCCCCACCGGCCGCGCTGGCCGGTGGGGCCGTAGGGTGCCAGCCCCCGCGCGTCCGGCTCTGACGGCGTGGCCACCACCCCGCCCATGGTGCGGGGTGGATCGGTGAGCGCCCCGCCCCAACTCGGCGGTGCCGGAGCCGCTTCCACGGCACCGGGTCCGGCACCGGGTCCGGCACCGGGCGACGAGCCGGCAGCACCGGGCCGCCCACCAAACGAACCGCCCTGCGCTCCTACCTCGGACCCGACCCGACCGGACCCGGGCTCCCCGGCCGGACCGGCACCGAAGGCGGGCCCACCGGGATGGTTGCCGAATCGCGCCGAGGCCGACGAACCAGCCGGCGGCGCTGCCGATGACGGCTGCCAGGTCTGGGCAGCCTCGTCCCAGACGTAGGCACCGTCGTCGCTGACCCAACGGCCGTGCTCGTCGAGGCGCATCTGTCGTCCTTCATGCCGGAGACGGACCGCTTCCAGGGTGCCATGTCGGGTAAGAGGCCGGATCGACCGGGTACCGCCGGTGGTGACACACCATGGGCACATCCGTCGAGCTCGCGCATCAGCGAGCGACACCTCACGCGACGGCTACCGCCTCGCGGGACGCCCGACGACCACGCATGACGTGCGTCGTCGGTCACGGACCGGCGGTCACCATGATCTCCGCCTTCTGGAACTCCTTCAAAGTTGCGTATCCCGTCGTCGCCATTGCCGTGCGCAGACCGCCGGCCAGGTTGAGGACACCGGTTCTGGTCGCCGTGCCCGGACCGGTCACGATCTGCGCGAGCGTCCCGGTCGGGGTCACCGGCGACCAGCGTCCCCGCGGCAGGTCGGAGTGCAGCACGTCCATCGGCCAGGCCCCGCCCTGGCCCGGGGCCTCCCGTGCGGCCGCGAGCGCCGCGTCCACCATGACCGCGTCCGCGCCGCAGGCCACCGCCTTCGCGACGTCGCCGCCAGTCCGAAGATCACCATGCACGACGACGTGGACGTAGCGGCCGCCCGACTCGTCGAGATAACGCATGCGCGCACCGGCCGCATCCGCGATCGCGGTGGCAAGCGGCACGCCGACCCCGAGCTCGTCCCGGGTGCGGTCACCGAAGCCGGACCCGACGCCCACGATGACACCGGCCGCCCCGGTGCGCATGAGGTGCAGTGCGGTGGAGAACGACGCGCACCCGCCAACCAGCACCGGGATGTCCAGCTGGCCGATGAACCGTTTGAGGTTGAGCGGCTCGCTGCGGCGGGACTGATGCTCCGCCGAGACCGCCGTACCGTGGATGACGAGCAGATCGATCCCGGCGGCCAGCACGTGCGGGCACAGGGCCTTGACCTTCTGCGGACGCAGCGCCGCGGCCACGACCACCCCCGCGTCCCGAAGCTCGGTGAGACGCTGCGCGATCAGCCCCGGCTGGACCGGCGCGGAGTACAACGCGCGCAGCCGCTCGGTCGCCGCGTCCGGGCCCTGGGCGGCCCCGATCTTGCTGAGCTCGGCGATGTGGTTCTCCGGCTCCTCGTACCGGGTCCACAGCCCCTCGATGTGCAGAACACCGAGNCCACCGAGCCGGCCGAGCGCGATCACCGACGCGGGTGAGGTCACCGCGTCGGCCGGAGCGGCCACGAGCGGCAGGTCGAACCGGTAGGCGTCGATCTCCCAGGCGAGCGAGACGTCCGCCGGGTCACGGGTCCGACGGGACGGAATGATGCCGACGGCGTCGAGACCATACGCGATCCGCGCGCTCTTGCCGATGCCGATCTCGACCTCTGCCACTGCTGGCGCCTCCTGATTGGGCCGGCGGGCTCGTGCCGACCGGAAAACTGACGTATCTGCTCCACGACTGACCGAACATCCCGGTGACCATCCGATCGGGTGGCCACCGGCTCGTCCCACCCTGCCGAGGTGACCGCGCCCGAGACACGACGGCCGTCACCGGCCTGGGGACGGCCCGGCGACGGCCTGGTCGGTCGCGCGACGCGATGGCGTCAGCGCGCGGAGTTGTAGTTTGGCGCCTCGACGGTCATCTGGATGTCATGGGGGTGGCTCTCGATCAGCCCCGCCGAGGTAATACGGATCAGCTGCGCCTCGTCCTGCATCCGCCGGATGGTGGGCGAGCCGGTGTAGCCCATCGCCGCCCGCAGACCGCCGACCAGCTGATGGGCCACGGCCGCCAGCGGACCCCGGTAGGGCACCTGGCCCTCGACGCCCTCGGGAACCAGCTTGTCATCGGAGAGCACATCGTCCTGGAAGTACCGATCCTTCGAGTACGACCGCGCGCCGCCGCGGCTACGCATGGCGCCGAGTGAGCCCATACCCCGGTAAGCCTTGTACTGCTTGCCGTTGATGAAGATCAACTCTCCCGGGCTCTCGTCGACACCGGCCAGCAGGCTGCCCAGCATGACCGTGTCGGCGCCGACGGCGATGGCCTTCGCGATGTCACCCGAGTACTGCAGGCCGCCGTCGCCGATCACCGGCACACCGTGCTCCCGGGCGATGCGCGATGCCTCGTAGATGGCCGTGACCTGGGGGACGCCGACGCCGCTCACCACCCGGGTGGTACAGATCGAGCCGGGCCCGACCCCGACCTTGATGGCGTCCGCCCCGGCCGCGATCAGCGCCGCCGCGCCGGCTCCGGTCGCCACGTTGCCACCGATCACGTCGAGCGGCCGACCGTCCACCCCGGTCGGCATGTCGGTCTTGATCCGGCGCACCACGTCGGGCACGGCTCGATGATGCCCGTGCGCGGTGTCCACGACGAGGAAGTCGACCCCGGCGGCGACGAGGACCTGGGCGCGCTTGTAGGCATCCTCCCCCACGCCGACGGCGGCGCCGACCATCAGCCGGCCGTCGGTGTCCTTGGTGGCATGCGGGTACTGCTCCCGCTTGGTGAAGTCCTTGACGGTGATCAGACCGCGCAACCGGTCACGCTCGTCCACGATCGGCAGCTTCTCGACCTTGTGGCGGCGGAGCAGGGCGAGCGCGTCCTCCGGCGAGACGCCCACCGGTGCGGTGATCAGCGGCATCGGAGTCATGACGTCCTGCACTCGACGCGAGTAGTCCCGCTCGAAGCGGATGTCCCGGTTCGTCACGATGCCGACCAGCCTGCCGTCGGATTCCGTCACCGGGACACCCGAGATCCGGTACCGCGCCATGAGGACGTTCGCGTCCTCCAGGGTGGCGCCGGGTCCGCAGGTCACCGGCGCGGTGATCATCCCGGACTCGGAACGCTTCACCATGTCGACCTGCTGCGCCTGTTCGTCGATCGAGAGGTTGCGGTGCAGCACCCCGACCCCGCCCTGGCGCGCCATCGCGATGGCCATGCGGGCCTCGGTCACCGTGTCCATGGCCGACGACACCAACGGCACGGCGAGATCGATGCTCCGCGACAGGCGGGTCGTCGTGTCCGCCTCCGCCGGTACCAGATCGGAGGCGGCCGGAAGCAGCAGCACGTCGTCGAAGGTCAGCCCGAGCATCGCCAGCTTCGGCGGTACCGCGGCGGCCTCGGCCCCCAGCAGGTCGGGACGCGCGCCGACGTGGGTGCCCACCCCGGCCGGCAACGTGAAATCGGTGGCGAGGGGACCGTTCATGGCACCTTCCATTCCGCGTTGACCGAGGCCGCGGACCCAGACCGACGCCGCGGCACGAGCCCGCCCGCCGTCCTGGAGTGACGGGCCGCGCGCAACGGCGAAAAAGTCTACCTACTACCAGAACCGGGTTACCAGAACTGGGCTACCAGAATCGGGCACCGAGCGGCGGCACGGACTCCATCGTAGAGGTCACCGGCACCTATCGGCGGTTCCAGCGTGACCGACATCGCCATGGATGACATCTTCCTATACCACAGCGCCGTCCAACGTGCCTGATCCGGACCCACGCGCCCGGCAGAACAGCGGACCGACCACGACGGACCATGTCCGGAGGGCCGCACATCGGTGCCGAGACTCCGGATCGGGACCACTAAGCAGTCCGGGCAAGCGTAGCGTGGTCGTCGTGAGCGACGAGCCTGTCGACCCCTTCGCGGGCGACCCCGAGGATCCGGCTGCCGAGCTCGCGCGCCTCGACTCCGTTGACGACCTCGACCTGCTCGAACCGCTGTCCTTGCACGAGCGGGAGGAAGTCCTCGCCGAGCTGGGGGACCTCGACGTCTTCCGCACGCTGCTCGAGCCGCGCGGCTACCGCGGCCTTGTCGTCGACTGCGAGGGCTGCGCCGAGCCCCACTTCTTCGACTGGGACCTGCTGGTCGGCAACCTGCGCAACCTTCTCAACGAGGGGCGGACGAGAGTCCACGAGCCGGCGTTCGCGCCGAACCCGTCGTGCTACGTCAGCTGGGAGTACGCTCGCGGCTTCGCCGACGGGATCTACGAGGCGTCCGCCGCCTCGGAGGCGGACTCGCGCTGAGGCGGCCCCGCGTCGCCGCCTGGCCGGACACCCGGCCGGGTAGATCCCGCGTGCCGGGGATGACCCCGGCCGGGGTGGATGCCGCGCGCCGGCAGAGCGCGGCCGGCGGTGGCCACGCTAATTCCCGCTCAGGCCGTGTGACCGGCCGACCACCGGGGTAGGCGTTCGACCGTCAACAGAAGTTCCGCCGGACCTGCGGATCCGGCGCGGTCGGTCGGCCATGACGGAACACGGCGCCGGCCGGGAGTCCCGCGGCCGACTCGGACCCTGATCCGCCTGAGATCCCTGGACATCCAGGGACTTCCCGACCGTGTAACGGCCGGGCGGAACGACCCGTGACGCAGGCTCACCCGGGTGAAATTTCAAGATCATCCAAAGGGTGGCCCAGTACTACGGTGAAGCGGCGGCGCTTGCCGCTCAGGTCGAAAGGGGGCTCAGACCGATGACCGACGTCCGACGACTTCCAGGCCCCGGCGCGGAAAAGTGGGAATGGCAGCTGCACGGGGCGTGCCGTGGTGAGAGCACGGAGCTCTTCTTCCACCCGGAGGGCGAACGGGGGCCGGCCAGAGCCGCCCGTGAGGCCGCGGCCAAGGCGGTCTGCGCCCGCTGCCCGGTCATCCGCGACTGCGGTGAGTACGCGCTGACCGCCCGGGAGCCCTATGGCGTATGGGGCGGGCTGAGCGAGTCCGAACGGGATGCGATCCTCACCGGCCGCTCCCGGCGGGGGGCCGCGAGACGCACCCCGGCCCGCCCCGGACTCGCACCGGCCTGCTGAAGGAGGGCCGCCGGGTGCCGATAGGCGGACGGGTCGGGATATCCGGTCCTGGTCTCCTGGATCACCCACGACGGGTGAGTGACCCGGCAGCGACCCAACGCGCCGACGGCCCAACGCGCCGGAGCCCGGTCGATCCTCTGGGACCGACCGGGCTCCGGACGTACCGGGGCCCGGGGGCCGGGCCGCACCCGGCGGGGCCCCACGACGCCAATCCGGTCAGAAACCCGGGCCCTGCGGGTGGCTGTGCCCGTGGCCGTGGCCGTGGCCGTCCTGGGGAGCGGGCTCCGCCGGCTTCTCGACGACCAGGCCCTCGGTGGTGATGAGCAGAGCCGCGATCGAGGCGGCGTTCGCCACCGCCGACCGGGTGACCTTGACCGGGTCGATGACGCCGGCCGCGATCAGATCGGTGTACTCGCCGGTGGCCGCGTTGTACCCACGACCCGGCTCGAGCTCCTTGACCTTGGAGACGATGACCGCGCCCTCCAGACCAGCGTTGCGCGCGATCCACGACAGCGGGGCGTCGAGCGCGCGGCGCACGATCCGCACCCCGGCGAGCTCGTCCCCGGTGCGACCGAGCCCGTCATCGAGCACGGACGCCACGTGGGTGAGCGCGGAACCGCCGCCGGCGATGATGCCCTCCTCGATGGCCGCGCGGGTAGCCGACACGGCGTCCTCGAGGCGGTGCTTCCTCTCCTTGAGCTCCACCTCGGTGGCGGCGCCGACGCGGATGACCGCGACCCCACCGGCGAGCTTGGCCAACCGCTCCTGCAGCTTCTCGCGGTCCCAGTCGGAGTCGCTGACCTCGATCTCCTGCTTGAGCTGACGCACCCGATCGGCGATCGAGGAGGCCTCGCCAACCCCGTCAACGATGGTGGTGTTGTCCTTGTCCACCACGACCCGCCGGGCCCGGCCCAGGTCGGCCAACGTCACCGCGTCGAGGGAAAGACCGACCTCCGAGGCCACCACCTGGCCGCCGGTGAGCACGGCGATATCCTGCAGCAGTGCCTTGCGGCGGTCCCCAAACCCGGGAGCCTTGACCGCGACGACCTGGAAGGTCTTGCGGATCGAGTTCACCACCAGGGTGGACAGGGCCTCGCCCTCGACCTCCTCGGCGATGATCAGTAGCGGCTTGCGCTCCTGGACGACCTGCTCCAGCACGGGCAGGATCTCGTTCAGCGCCGAGATCTTGCCCGGGTAGAGCAGGACGTAGGCGTCCTCGAGCACGGCCTCCTGGGCCTCGGCGTCCGTGACGAAGTACGGCGAGATGTAGCCCTTGTCGAACTGCATGCCCTCGGTCAGTTCAAGGTCCAGCCCGAGGGTCTGGCTCTCCTCGACCGTGATGACGCCGTCCTTGCCGATCTTGTCGATCGCCTCGGCGATCAGTTCCCCGACCTGCGGGTCCTGAGCGGAGATGGCGGCGACCTGGGCGATGGTCTCCTTCGAGTTGACCTCGATGGCCTGCTTCAGCAGTGCCGCGGAGACGGCCTCGACGGCGGCCTCGATGCCCAGCTTCAGCGTCAGTGGGGCGGCCCCCGCGGTCACCTGCTTGAGACCGAAGCGCACCATCTCCTGGGCTAGCACGGTCGCCGTCGTGGTGCCGTCGCCAGCCACGTCGTTGGTCTTGGTGGCGACTTCCTTCGCGAGCTGGGCGCCCAGGTTCTCGTAGGGGTCCTCCAGCTCGATCTCGCGCGCGATCGTCACCCCGTCATTGGTGATCGTCGCGGCGCCGTAGTGCTTGTCGATGACGACATTGCGACCACGCGGGCCGATCGTCACCTTGACCGCGTTGGCCAGGGCGTTCACCCCGTGCTCGAGCGCGCGGCGGGCGTCCTCGTTGAACGTCAGAATCTTCGGCATACCTGGTTGTCCTCCCGACACCGAATACCGGTGAAAAACAGCAGGAGCGCGCCCCGCCGGCGAGCCCGGCGGAAACCGGGCGGCCGCCAGCGGGACGCGCCCCTTGGTGCTACCGGCGAGCGACCTACTTCTCGATGATCGCGAGGACGTCGCGAGCGGAGAGCACGAGGTACTCCTCGCCCGAGTACTTGACCTCGGTGCCGCCGTACTTGCTGTAAAGCACCACGTCGCCGACCTTGACGTCGAGCGGGACGCGCTTGCCGTCCTCGAACCGACCCGGGCCGACCGCGAGAACGATGCCCTCCTGGGGCTTCTCCTTCGCCGTGTCCGGAATCACGATCCCGGACGCGGTGGTCTGCTCCGCGTCGGAGGGCTGCACGACGATGCGGTCCTCGAGCGGCTTGATAGCAACCTTGGTGGCGGTCGTCACGATCGACCTCCCCCTTCCTGCGCTGGATGAGAGAGCGACCCTGGCGGCCTGCCGTCGCGGGTGAACAGGCGCCTGTTGTCGCTGGCACTCTCACGTGCCGAGTGCCAACTTAGCACCCGCGCCGCAGACGTCAACCAAGACGGTCGGATCTGTCAAGACGGCGGGAATTCGGGTCGNCCCGAGCCGGCCTGGCCAAGGCCCGGCTCTCCTTCGCGACGGCCCGTTCCCGCCGGTCGGCGCCCGGCGCCACGAGGCCCCATGAGCACATGAGCACATGAGCACCCGGGGACATGGGGGGCACCATGAGGACATGATCTGGATGTGGGAGGCCAAGGCGGCGCCCGGCCGGGCGAGCGGCCTGCGGGACTGGGCGATCGATGCGCTCGCGGGGCGGGACGGCGAGGTCTACGTCAGCAGCCAACGGGGCGAGGATCTCGTCGTCATCATGCTACGGACGCCGCCCGATGCGGGCATGTCCGTACAGACCACCGGGGACACCCGCTGTCCGCTGCCGAAGCCACCGGCCGAGCTGGCGAACGGCGATCCGCATACCTGGCAGTTCGAGCAGGTACACCCGCCGCACTGATCGGCCGCGTCCGGCACTGCCGCGTCCGGGCCGTGTCCGGCACCCGGCCAGGGCCGGATCACCCGGAGGCCGAACCACCCATCGGAAAGGGACCGCCAAGCGGAACAGGACTACCCGTCGGACGGGGCCGACTGACCGGGGCACGTCCCGTCCGGTGCGCACGCCATCCCAATGTCCCGCGCGTCGATCTCCCGCCTGGCGGCGTCGCAGGCGGCCGCTCCGTGCGTGGGGTCCACGGCAAGCATGTGGGCAGCGACACGCCGCANCAGATCGATGAAGGTCGCCCGTTCCGCCGCAGTCAGCGGGGAGAGCACGTGCTGATCGACGAGAAGCCGATCCTCCTGGCTGGCCCGGTACAACTGGACCCCGTGCTCCGTCGCGGTGATGATCCGGGCCCGCCGGTCCGCGGGATCGGGGTGCCGCTCAACCAGGCCGGCCCGCTCCAGATCATCGACCAGGCGGACCATCACCGTCCGGTCGATGCCGAACCGACGGGCCACCTCGATCTGGTTGCGCGCCTCACCCTCGACCGCGGCACCGAGAACGTGCAGCCCACGCAGCCCGCCGGGCACCCGGCCGACGGCGGCGGCCGAAGCGGCCGCATAGCCGTACCGCACCTGCCCCAATAGCCAGCCGAGGTCCTTCCCCGGGCCGTCGGGGAGGCTCTCCAGCCCCGGGGGAAGCCCGGCGGCCACCGCCGCGTCGCTCACCCTCACAAGGTACAGGCCCACAGAGGAATAATCTACCGCGATATAAGTGCTTAAGTAGACAATCTACTGTTAAGATGTTCCATGAATCCGATCTTCCCGTCAAAGAAGATCGATCATATTGATGATCGAATAATGATGGAGGGTTCCCCCGATGCCGCACCTGCTGCACGTCGACTCGAGCCTCGCCACCGAGAGCTCGACGTCCCGATCGATCGCCACCATCTTCGCCGAGGCCTGGCGCGAGGCGCACCCAGACGGGATCATCACCTATCGTGATCTGTCTGTCACCCCTCCTCCGCACCTGGACTGGGCGACCGTGTCGGCGAGGTTCACCCCGCCCGAGCAGCTCTCGGCGGAGCAAGCCGAGGCGGTCAAGAAAGGAGAGGAGCTGATCGCCGAGGTGGAGGCGGCAGACGAGTACCTGCTGTCGGTACCGATGTACAACTACGCGGTGCCGTCGACGTTCAAGGCGTGGATCGACCAGATCATCGTCATGGGACGCACGGTGCGGCAGGCTCCGGACGACAGCGCCCTCACCGGCAAGAAGGTGACGGTGGTCACCGCCCAGGGCGGGTCCTACGGGCCAGGCACACCCAAGGAGGGCTGGGATCACCAGCAGCCCTACGTGGCACACATCCTGGCGGCACTCGGCGCCACGGACATCGAGTTCATCCGCGTCGAGATGACGCTCGCCCCGGTGAATCCGGCGCTGGCCGAGTTCATCGACCTGTTCCAGCGCTCCAAGGCGGAGGCGGCGGCCGCGGCTCGGCTACGCGCCTCCGTCTGAGCCGTCCGCCCCACCCGTCGCGCGCCCGGCCGTAGACAGGCCGGGACGCCGGCGGGATACGAGGAGAGGACGGCTGGCCGGGCTGTACCGCCTGGTGACGGTGGGGTCAGGCGGGTGTCAGGGCTCGACCCGAGAGGTGATGAGCAACGTCGCCTCGACGCGGTCGAGCAGCTCCGCGTAACCAACGGTGTCGATCTTCCGGACCCGCATCACGTAGGCATCTCCACCGGAAGGCTGGTAGTAACCGCGGCGCAGCCCAATGTCGACAAAGCCAAGCCGGCTGTAGAGAGCACGGGCCGCCTGGTTGTCGGTGCGGACCTCCAGCCCACAGTTGCGGGCACCGGCCCGCCGGGCGTCGCGCAGCAAGGCGATCATCAGACGGGCGCCCACCCCCCGCCCGCGCATCCGGGGCACGACGCCGATCGTCTGGATGTAGGCGCCGTCCTCGGCGAGCGCCAGCCCCGCATAACCGACGATCGCGGACGTGTCGTGCGTCGGGACGCCCTGTGGACGCCACAGCGCCGTCAGGTACCGCCGCTGCTCGCCCTGCGCGAGTTCGGACCAGAACAGCTCGGCCGTCCACGGATCGATGTCGAATACCGTCTGCTCCAGCTCGGCGACCATCGCCACGTGCCACCAGCGCATCGGAGCCAGGAGCAGATCCGGCCCATCCGGACCGGCGGGGNGTGGTCGCGGCTGCGTCAAACCGTGACCGGCTTCGGTGTGTGCGGTTCGGCCGCGTCCGGCCGCCGCAGGTAGAGCGGGACGAGGGGCTGGGGAGCACGCCCGGCCAGCACGTCGGCCCCGGCGAGACCGACGAGCAGCTCTGGCCGGGGATAGCCGTCGTCCGGCTGACCTGCGCCGGGCGCGGGCACCTCCCCGGCGGTGGCACCGGCCGTGGTACCGGCGAGTTCGGCGAAGATCTCCGGGTAGAGCACCGTTCCCGGGCCGACGACGCGGTCGACACCGAGGCCGCGCAGGAACCGGACGACGTCGGCCGGACGGCCAACGGCCGGATCGCCGACCCGCACCCCGTCGCGGTAACAGGCCCAGAAGACCTCGCGCCGACGGGCATCCGTCACGACGGCGACGGAGCCGCCGGTGGCGGCACCGATGGCATCCAGCGAGCACACCCCGTGCACCGGCACGCCTAGTGCGTCGGCGAAGGCGGCGGCGGTCACCATCCCGACCCGCAAACTGGTGAACGGCCCGGGACCGGCGCCCACGACCACGGCGTCGAGATCGGTAGGGCGGGCACCCCCCTCGGCGAGCACCGCGCGCATCGACGGCGCCAGCAGCTCCCCGTGGCGGCGGGCGTCGACGGTGACCATGACCGCTCGCGGCCACACGTGCACCCCGGGCGCGGCGCGCTCACCACCCGTCCCACTCACCGGCCGCGCGGGGTCGGACGACGTCAGCTCGGCGAGCGCAACCGAGCACGCTGCCGTGGATGTGTCAAGAGCCATCACCAGCACTCGTCCAGACTACGGATCGCCTCGCCGACCACGGCGGGCACCCACCCCACCACCACGATGCCACCGATGTCACGCCGCGCGCGGCGGGTCGATGCGGGGAGTCTCAACTCACCGGCGCACGTGCGCGCAGCCGTTCGATCCAGCTGGCCCCGGACGGGACGAGGCGGACTATCCGAGTCTCCCCGACCTCGTCGGCACGTGGCCGGGAGATCACGATCTCCAGATGATCCTGCGTGAGACGTTCCGCGAGACCGGCACCCCACTCGACCACGGTGACCGAGGTGTCGACGTCGGCGTCGAGGTCGAGATCGTCGACCTCGACGACCCCACCGAGCCGGTAGGCGTCCACGTGCACGAGGGGAATCCGCCCGTCCGGGTAGATCCGGGCAAGCACGAACGTCGGCGAGGTGACCGTTTCCCGCACGCCCAGCCCGGCCGCGATCCCCTGGGCCAGAACCGTCTTGCCCGCGCCGAGCGGGCCGGAGAGCACGAGCAGGTCCCCGGGCCGCAGCAGGGTAGCCAACCAGGCCCCGAACTCCCGCATGCGCTCCGCCGTGGACACCTCGACCGTGTTCATGCGCCTTCCGTCGTCGCCTCGCTCCGGGGCCCGCGTGGGGAGACGGAGAATGTCTCGGACCGCGCCGACCGACCGGTCCGTCCCGACCCCGACCGACCGGTCCGTCCCGACCGACCTGTCTGTGCCGGCGCCGACCGACCTGTCTGTGCCGGCGCCGACCGGCCTGTCTGTGCCGACCCCGACCGCGGGCGCGGCATGGCGCGTGGCGCCGTCGCCTGCCGCGCAATCTCCCGGATTGCGGCGTTCACCACGTCCGGGCGTTCCAGCATGATGGCGTGCCCGGCGCCCTCCTCGACGATGAGCTCCGCCCGGGGCAACGCCTCCGCCAGGGTACGGCTGTGGGCGAGCGGGGTCATCAGGTCAACGTCCCCGACGATGAGCACGGTCGGGATCTCCGCCAGTCGCTCGGCCGCCGCGAGCCGATCGTGGTCGAGCAGGGTGGGCAGGAACGCCGCGATGACCGGGATCGGGGTGTCCGCGACCATGGTCTCCAGGAAGGAGACCACCGACGGCGGCAGTTCGGTCGATCCGAACCCGATGCGCCGCGTCAGCTCCCACGACAGGTCGCTGCCCCGCCGCCGGGCACGTTCGAGCAGGCTCGGCGCGTGCCGCATACCAACCGCGAAACCCGGCAGAACGCGGCGGACCACCCCGGTCACCGACGCCGGCAGCCCGAAGGTCAGCCGGGCCAGCTCACCGGCGCTGGTGGCGAGCAGGGCCACCCCGACGATGCGGTCATCGAACAGTTCCGGGTGGGTGTCGGCCAGGCCCAGCACCGTCATGCCGCCCATCGAATGGCCCACCAGGATAATCGGCCCCCGGGGGACCCGCTCGGTGATCACCCGGAAGAGGTCGTCGGCGAGTGCGTCGATAGTGCAGTTCTTGACCTCGGACGGCCCGGAACGCCCATGCGCCCGCTGATCGTAGAAGACCATCCGGCCGAGGTCTGTCAGCGCCCGCTGCTGCAGGATCCAGGAATCGGCCGTGACGCAGAACCCGTGGACGAACACCAGCGTCACCGGGGCGTCCGACGGGCCGGTCTCCTCGATATACAGCGGAACACCGTCCCCCGCGATCACGGTGGTGACCCAGCCCCCGATCGGCCCCATCCGCGCGTCGGACGCGAGATCGGCCGTCTCACGCCGACGGCGGATCATCCGCCGCTCGGCGACCAGGCCCGCCGCGACGGCGGCGGCACCAACCACCCCGAGCGATCCCGTGGCCCGAGCCGTGCGGGAACCCGCGATCGCACCCACGGTCTTCGCCATCGGCGCCACCTCTCCTCGGTGCCTCTTCTGCACCGATGATGCACCCGGCCACGCCGGCCGACGGGCCCCCCGGCCGGGACGTGGGGGGCGTCGGCCGGGACCTGGGGACGTCGGATGCGCGGCCGGGGAAGATCACCGGTCCTGTGCGCGGATCCCGTGCTCAGGCGAAGCCCGGCATCGGGAAGGCTGCGGTCAGCTCGGTGACCTGCTCCCGGACCCGGGTGATGGTCGCGGTGTCGCCGACCACGGCGGCCTTGACGACATCGTCGATCCAGCCGGCGAGCACCGGCATGTGACCGACCCCCAGACCGCGGGTGGTGATGGCGGCGGTTCCCAGCCGGATACCGGACGGGTCGAAGGGCCTGCGCTGGTCGAAGGGCACCGCGTTGTAGTTCAGCTCGATCCCGGCCTGGTCGAGCGCCCGGGCCGCGGGCTTGCCACCGATGTCCCTGCTGGTCAGGTCGATCAGGATCAGATGGTTGTCGGTACCGCCGGTGACCAGGTCGAAGCCCCGCTCCACCAGGGCCTCGGCCAGCGCGCGGGCGTTCGCCACGACCGCGTGCGCGTAGTCGCGGAACGCGGGTGCCGCCGCCTCGCGCAGTGCGACGGCGATCGCCGCGGTGGTGTGGTTGTGCGGCCCGCCCTGCAGGCCCGGGAACACCGCCTTGTCGATCGCGGTGGCGTGCTCGGCGTCGGAGAGGAGCATCGCCCCACGCGGGCCGCGCAACGTCTTGTGCGTGGTGGTGGAGATCACCGGGGCGTGCCCCACCGGCGAGGGGTGTGCCCCACCCGCGATCAGCCCGGCGATGTGCGCGATGTCCGCGACGAGCACCGCCCCGACCTCCCGCGCGATCGCGGCGAACCCCGGGAAGTCGATCGTCCGAGGGATCGCCGTACCGCCGCAGAAAATAATCCTGGGACGCTCGGCCAGAGCGAGGTCGCGCACCTCGTCCAGGTCGATGCGGCCGGTGTCGGCGCGCACGCCGTACCGGACACTGCGGAACCACGTGCCGGTCGCGGAGACGCTCCAGCCGTGGGTCAGATGGCCGCCCATCGGCAGCGACAGGCCCATCACGGTGTCCCCCGGCTCGGCGAAGGCCAGATAGACGGCGAGGTTCGCCGGGGAACCCGAGTACGGCTGGACGTTGGCGTGCTCGACCCCGAACAGCGCCTTGGCACGGTCGACCGCAAGCGTCTCGATCGGATCGATGACCTGCTGGCCCTCGTAGTAACGCCGACCGACGTAGCCCTCGGAGTACTTGTTGGTCAGCACGGAGCCGGACGCCTCCAGCACCGCGGTAGAGACGTAGTTCTCCGACGCGATCAGCCTGATCGACGAGAACTGGCGCGTGGCTTCGGCCTCGACGAGACCGGCGAGTTCGGGATCGGCGACGGCGAGGTGGGGAATCGGTGGTTGATGCACCTTGACCTCCGGCAGGTCTGATCCGGCCGGGGGTGCCCAGGCGCGCGGCACCGTTCCGCTCGATCGCTCCCCGGTGGTCAGTTCCACCTCGATGCGCCAGTCACGACTCCGGGCCGAGTCTAGGGGATGAGCCCCGCCCCACAGCACCGGATCCACGCCGGTGCGACGCGTCGCGACGGCACCGGGCGTCGCGAAGACGACAAATGTCGTGAAGACGACAAGCCGGGCGCAGGCCACAGCACCGACGTCCACCGGACCGGGTGGGAGCGGGCCGACTACCGTGGAAGTGCCGCCCCGGCTGGATCGGCTGGATCGGCTGGATCGAGAAGCCGGGAGCGGACGGATCCAGTGGGATCAGATCGATCAGCGAGTGTGGACCGGAGGCGGAGATCGTGCGGCTGAGGTGGCACAGGAGCAAGGACATCCCGGCGAGCGCAGGCCGTCGTCTGACGGGCCCGGAGCGCGCCGCCGCACTAGGGGTGCCGGACGACACCGAGCCGGCCGAGGGCCCCGGCGCCGCGGCTCCGGCTCCGGTGCCGGCCGGGCCGGTGATGCTGACACTGACCNCCCGCTCCCGCCTCGAGGAGGCCGAGCGCGAGGCCGCCGTCTCCCGTCCCGTGCGTCGGCGGATGGAGCGCGGCTCGCTCGGCGGCCACGTGTCGCCCACCGGCGGTCACGGTTCCGGCGGTGCCTGCGGCCCCGGCGGCTGCGGCTGAGCCCGCATCCCGCATCCCGCATCCCGCATCTTCGACTCGTCCGGCGCCGCCCGGCGGGCCGTCAGACGTAGCGGCGGGGGNCCCNAGCCCCNACCCNGCTGACGATCTCATAGTTGATGGTGCCCAGCGCCGCGGCCCAGTCGTCCGCGGTCGGTTCGCCGCGGTCGCCGGGGCCGAAGAGCAGCACCTCGTCGCCGGCCGCCACCTGGTCGTCACCCACGTCGAGGACGAACTGATCCATGCAGACCGTGCCGGCGATGCGTCGGCGCCGCCCGCCGAACAGCACCTCCGCGGTGTTCGTCGCGGACCTGGGGATGCCGTCGGCGTAGCCCAGCGGCACCACGGCGAGCGTCGTCTCGCGTGTTGTCGTGTACCGGTGCGCGTAGGAGANGNCGNTTCCCGCCGGTACCCGCTTGGTCAACGCGGCGTGCGTCGTCAGCGTCATCGCGGGGCGCAGGCCAAAGGCCGCCGGCGGCCCGATCTCCGGACCCGGGGACAGTCCGTAAACGGACACTCCCGGTCGAACCAGGTCGAAATGCGCCTCCGGGCTGACCAGGGTAGCCGCCGAGTTCGCCAGATGCCGCACGGACGGGTGTAGCCCCGCCTTCGTGGCGATGTCGATCGCATCCCGGAAACGCCCGATCTGACCCTGCACCGTGGGATGCCCGGGGGCGTCGGCGAACGCGAAGTGGCTCCACACACCGATCACCTCGATCACGCCCTCGGCCTCGAGTGCCGCCCCGGCGTCGCACAGCGCCGGCCAGTCGGCCTCCGTGGCTCCCGCCCGGCCGAGGCCCGTGTCCGCCTTGAGGTGCACCCGGGCGGTACGGCCGGTCCGCCGGGCCGCGGCGGCGGCCTCCTCGAGCGCCCAGCCCGCGGACGCGGACAGGTCGACATCCGCGGCGATGGCGGCGGCGAACGATTCACCGGGCGCCGCGAGCCAGGACAGCACCGGGACGGTGAACCCGGCCGCGCGCAGGGCGAGCGCCTCCTCAAGGAACGCCGTGCCGAGCCAGGTGGCCCCGCCCTCCAGGGCCGCCCGTGCGCACGGGATCATGCCGTGGCCGTAGCCGTCAGCCTTGACGACCGCCATGGTGGCGGCGTCGCCTGCCCGGGCGACGAGGGCGGTCACCGACGTGCGGACCGCGTCGAGATCGATGACGGCACAGGAACGAAGATCATTCCCGGCCGGAGAACCGGCTCGCTGTTCGGTCACGCCGTCACGCTACTCCGCGTGGCATCCGTCGCCGGTCAAGCAGGTCGCCGATGACCTGGGGCAGGAGGGCGGGCAGATCATTCGCTGCCAGCGGCGCCGGGGCCCGCTCGGCGGCCCGGCCGTGCAGATAGGCGCCGACCGCCCCGGCCGTCGCGGGGGCGAGCCCGGCGGCGAGCAGCGAGCCGATCAGGCCGGTCAGCACGTCACCGGTCCCGGCGGTCCCCAGCCATGCCGATCCGGTCGTGTTGACCAGCGCCGATCCATCCGGCCGCACGACGAGTGTGCGGGCGCCCTTGAGCAGGATCACCGCTCCCGTCGCCGCCGCGGCCCGCCGGAGAACAGCGAGCCGATCGTCGGCGAGTTCGGCGACGGTGGCCTGCGCGTCCCGGCCAAGGGCGACCGAGACGAACCGCTGGAACTCGCCCTCATGCGGTGTGATCAGCACCGGCGCCGCCCGCTCGGCGACGGCGGGCCGCGCCGCGATGATCTCGGCAAGCGGGTCGAGGCCCCCCGCGTCGACCAGGACCGGAAGGTCCGTCGCCAGCAACGCCGTCAGCAGGGTACGGACCGCGGGTCCCGGCGCCAGGCCTGGGCCGATCGCCCAGGCCTGGACCCGGCCGGCGGCCAGCATCGTGTCGGCGTCACCGGCCTCGATGACGGTCACGACGGCCTCGGGATGCGCCATCCGCACGAAATCGCCGGCCCTGCTCACGACCGCGCCGACGGCCTCGCCCGCGACCTTCTCGGCGTGCCCCGCGGTCACTACCCGCAGGTACCCGGCGCCACCACGCAGCGCGCCGCCGACCGCGAGCACCGCGGCGCCCGGATAGGCGTCGCTGCCGGCGACGAGGCCGAGGACCCCGCGACTGTACTTGGACGCCGTCGGGCTGGGAACGGGCAATGCCGCGGCGACGTCGGCGTCGTCGAGAGCGCACAGGTCGGGTTCAGGCAGGTCCAGTCCGATGTCGACCAGCTCGACGGGGCCGGTGTGGGCGGCACCGGGCATGAGCCACAGGCCGCGTTTGCGGGTACCGAAGGTGACGGTACTGCTCGCCCGGACCGCCGGCCCCGCGACGGCCCCGGTGTCCGCGTCCACCCCGCTGGGGACGTCGACCGCCACCGTCCGTTCGGGGGGTGCCAGAACGGCGAGCCGGGCGTACGGCTCGCGCAGCCCGCCCCGGCCCCCGATGCCGAGCAACCCGTCCAGCACCAGATCGGCGGCGGCGAACAGGATACGCAGCCGCTCATCGTCGATCGGCTGCCCCGCACCCGCCGGACCGCCCGCGCCCACCACCGGACCCGGATGGTGCAGTCGGCCACCGGCCGCAAGCAGGGCTGCGGTGCCTTCCGGGTGGGTGCGGCCGGGTGCCACCGCATCAATCCGCGCCCCTCGGGCGGCCAGCCGCGCTCCGGCCCAGAGGGCGTCACCACCGTTGTCGCCACCGCCGGCGAGCACGACGACGCGGGCACCGTAGACCCGCCCGAGGCGTCGTGCGGCGTGCGCGACGAGCCCGTGCACCGCCCGCTGCATCAGAGCGCCGGGGGGCAGCGAGGCGAGCAGCGGCGCCTCGGCACCTCGAACCTGTTCGACCGTATGGGCATTGCGCATGCCGACATGCTGCCCCGCTCCGATCCGCGGGCGCCCGACAGGCCGGCACGGACCCACCGGACCCACCGGACCCGACCGTGCTCAGGTCTCGGCGACGACCATCGCCACGGCCACGCCGCCGTCGTGGGTGAGCGAGAGGTGCCAGGACGCGATGCCGAGCCGGGCCGCCGCGGCGGCCACCGTGCCGATGATCCGTAACGACGGTCGCCCCCCGGTACCGAGAACAACCTCGGTGTCGTGCCACTCGAGACCGGGGGGTGCGCCGAGAACCTTGGCGACCGCCTCCTTCGCCGCAAACCGGGCAGCCAACCGCTCAGGCCGGGCGAGGCCGCGTTCGGTCGCGGTGAACAGCCTCATCGCGATGCCCGGCGTGCGCGCCAGCGTCGCGGCGAACCGGTCGACATCCACCACGTCCACTCCGACGCCCACCACCGCCACCCGGAAAGGTTCCCACAAACGCGGTGTTGCGCCGCCGTCGGCACCGGGGTGGCCGTGAGGTCCCCGCCAGCCGGTTCACGCCCATCTCGCCGAGGGCGCCCGCGCCCCGCTGATCAACGCTTCGTCGATCAGTGCGTCGCAGCCCGCCCTGGGGCCGATCCGCCGTTGCCGTCGTCCTTAGCTGTCGCCATCGGGAGCGGTGCGGCCCTTGTCCGCGCCGGTGCCCGTGGCGGCACCCTCCGGTCTCATCGGGGGCTCGACGTCGTCCCCGGCGAGGATCCGGTAGAGACCACGGCGGGTCTCGGCGAGCAGGGACCGCGCCGCGGCGATCTGCGCTTCGTCTCCGGCCTGGGCCACCTGGACGATGGCCGCACCGACGGCGAACGCCAGCGTTCGCAAACTGGTGAGATCGTCATCGACCGCCGCCGCAGCAGTCTCCCACGGCTTGCGCTCCCCTGCGCGTGCCTCGACGTGCGCCCGCCCGGCGTCGGTGAGATGGAAGACTCGCTTGCCCTCCGCCTCCTCCGCGCGCACGAGACCCTCGTCGGCCAGCAGTGACAGGACCGGGTAGACCGACCCCGGGCTCGGCCGCCAGATGCCACCGCTGCGCTCCGCAAGCTCGCGGATCATCTGGTAGCCGTGCATGGGCTCCTCGGCCAGCAGCGCGAGCAGCGCCTCCCGGACGTCGCCCCGCCCCACCTTCGGCCCACGGCCGCCGAAGCTGCCGGGGCCACCGAAGCCGGGGCCGCCGAAGCCCGGACCGAACCCCGGACCGGGAAAGCCGCCGAACGGCCAGCCCGGTCCGCCCCGGCGGCCTCTCGGCCCGCCTCCCGCGTGCCCACCGTGCTCACGATGCCCACCGTGCTCACGATGCCCACCGTGCTCACGATGCCCACCGTGGCCGCCACGGCCGACGCGACCGGCCCGACCGCTCTCGGGGTGGTCCTGCTCGCCGGCCACCGCCTCCGACCGGCCACCACACTGCCCCCAAGCGCTCATCGCCTCGAAGAAGTCCCGCAGCCGGGACGGGCCGAACCCGGCCTCGCATCCCCAGTGGCCCCATGGGCCCGGCATCACCTGTGAAACCATGATCATTCCCTTCGAATCGGCGCGACCGGAGCAATCCGCTCACGCTCCATCACGTAGGCTCACGATATATCGCGATGCAATCGATGACAAGACCTACTCGGCTAGGCATCCCCGAACCGCGCGAATTCCGTAGGATTGAGCAGTGATCATTTCGGGGTCCGGGGAGAACGGGCACGGCGGAGACGCCGTCACCCCGCTCGAGGCAGCCTTCGAGGAACGCGCCTGCGCACAGCACGCCGGCACCGACGTCTTCATGGAAGGGGTGAATCTGGCTCTTCTCGGTCGAGTCGAACAACTCCGTATCCGCCCCACCAACGCATCCGGCACGGTGGACGACGACGGTTCGTACGAGGTCCGCCTGGAGGCGGCCGACGACGGGCCACGGACGGGCTGTACCTGCACCGAGGGATCCACCGGCTCGTTCTGCCGGCACGCGGTCGCGGTCGCCCTCGTGGCCACCGGCTCGGCGGGGCTCGCCGAGGACGACGAGGGGGAGGACGGCACGATCCTCGGCGAGGAGACCCTCTTCACCGACGACCCGGTCCACGCCGCGATGCGCGTCTTCCTCAGCCGCGCCCCTCGCGCCGAACTTGTCGAGACCCTGCTCGACGCCGCCGACGACAACGACGCCGTCGCCGATGCGCTGTGGGAGGCGACGGTCGCCTGGCACGGCCGTCAGCACGGAGCGACGCCGTCCACCTGACCGGCAGGCCCCTGACCCGCAGGCCCGAGCCCCCGCAGCCCGATGCCAGGGGCCCCACACTGCGCCGAAGGCGCCGTCGACTACCCCAGGAAGCTCGCCGAAGGCGAGCTGACAGAAACCCCGAACGGCGCCCGATGCCAGGGGCCCCCACACTGCGCCGAAGGCGCCGTGTGGGGAAGGCGCCGTGTGGGGAAGGCGCCGTGTGGGGAAGGGCTTACTCGACTGTCACCGACTTCGCCAGGTTACGCGGCTGATCGACATCGAGGCCGCGCGCAAGCGCCAGCTCGCACGCGAAGACCTGCAGCGGTAGCGTCGTGACCAGGGGCGCGAACAGCGACGCGGTCGCGGGCACGCGGATGAGATGATCGGCGAACGGTTCGACGGCGGTGTCGCTCTCTTCCGCGATCACGATCGTGCGGGCGCCACGCGCCCGGACCTCCTGGATGTTGGAAACGATCTTTCCGTGCAGGTTGGCACGACCCCGCGGGGACGGCACAACGACGAACACCGGCAGGCCGGGCTCGATGAGCGCGATCGGCCCGTGCTTGAGCTCCCCCGCCGGGAACCCCTCGGCGTGCATGTAGGCGAGNTCCTTGAGCTTGAGGGCCCCTTCCAGGGCCACCGGGTACCCCACATGACGACCGAGGAATAGCACCGCCTTCGCGTCGGCCAGGGCGCGGGCGAGCTCCCGCACCGGCTCGACCGTTCCCAGCGTCCGTTCGATCAGCTCGGGCATGCGCTGGAGCCGCTCGACGTACGCGGCGACCTCGTCGCCGTAGAGCACGCCGCGCACCTGGGCCAAGAACAGGCCGACGAGAAGGCACGCGGCGACCTGCCCGAGGAAGGTCTTGGTGGACGCGACCCCCACCTCCGGGCCGCAGCGGGTGTACAGCACCGCATCGGACTCCCGAGGGATCGTAGAACCGTTGGTGTTGCAGATGGCCAGCACCCGCGCCTTCTGCTCGCGCGCGTGTTTGACCGCCATCAGCGTGTCCAGCGTCTCGCCGCTCTGGCTGATCGCGATGACGAGGGTGGACCGGTCGAGCACCGGGTCGCGGTAGCGAAACTCCGAAGCCATCTCGACCTCGCAGGGCAGCCTGGTCCAGTGCTCGATTGCGTACTTCGCGATGAGGCCGGCGTGGTAGGCGGTGCCGCAGGCGACGATGAAGACCTTGTCCACGTCCCGGAAATCCTGGCCAGACAGCCGCTCCTCGTCGAGCACGATCGCACCGTCGGCGGAAAGCCGACCGCGCAGCGTGTCTGCCAGGGCGGTCGGCTGCTCGCTGATCTCCTTGAGCATGAAGTACGGGTAGCCGCCCTTCTCGGCGGCGCTGGCATCCCAGTCGACGTGGTAGCGCCGACCCTCGATGATCTGGCCGCCGAAGTCGGTCACCGTCGCACCGTCCCGGCGGGCCTCGACCACCTGATCCTGCCCGATCTCCAGCGCCTCCCGGGTGTGGGCGATGAAGGCCGAGACGTCGCTGGCGAGGAAGGTCTCCCCCTGACCGAGCCCCACGACCAGCGGGCTGTTACGCCGGGCCCCGACAACCACCTCCGGGAAGTCGCGGTGCAGCACGACCAGGGTGAACGCGCCTTCCAGCCGCCGGCAGACCCGTCGCAGCGCGACGGTCAGCGGATGCGCGCCCCCGTCGTACCCGCGGTCGGCACCAGCACCAGCACCAGCACCGGTGCCGGTGCCGGTGCCGGTGCCGGCAAGCTCGACTTCGAGGAGATGGGCGACGACCTCCGTGTCGGTCTCACTGGCGAGCTCGTGGCCGACCGTCTCCAGCTCGACCCGCAACGCGGCGAAGTTCTCGATGATCCCGTTGTGGATGACGGCGATGGCGCCGGTGCAGTCGGTGTGCGGATGGGCATTCGCGTCGGTTGGTCCACCATGCGTGGCCCACCGGGTATGCCCCATGCCTGTGGTGCCGGGCATCGGCCTGGAATCCGGATTCTCGGCGAGCAGCTTCTCGAGGTTGGACAGCTTGCCGGCACGACGCGCCGTCCGCAGTGCCCCGGCGCCGNCCACGGCGACNCCCGACGAGTCGTANCCGCGGTNCTCCAACCGCCGCAGACCGTTCAACGCGACATCCAGGGCCGCCTGGTCGCCGACGTAACCGATGATCCCGCACATGCGGCTCAGCGTACGCAGGTTCCCGGGGGTGAGAGCGTACCGGGGGAGGCTCGGGGCAAGGTGTCCGCTTGTGGCCGCGGCGGGACCGGTCAGCGGCGGGATCGGTCAGCGGCGGGATCGGTCAGCGGCGGGATCGGTCAGCGCGCCGGCGGCAACGCGGTGCGCACGACGGCGGCGAGCCGCTGTGCGACCGCCCGCGCGGCGGCGTCGGTGCCCGCCTCGACCATCACCCGCACGAGGGGTTCGGTGCCGGACGACCGCAGCAGCACCCGACCCTCGTCACCGAGTTCCGCCTTGGCCAGGGCGACGGCCCGCAGCAGTTCCTCATTGGTGTCCACCTGTGTCCGGTCGACGCCACGCACGTTCACCAACACCTGGGGCAGCCGGGTCATCGCCTTGGTGAGCTCGCCGAGCGGTTGTCCGGTCTCGGCGACCCGGCCCAGGATCCGCAACGCCGTCAACAACCCATCGCCGGTCGTCGCGTGGTCCAGGAACACCACGTGCCCGCTCTGCTCACCGCCGAGCACGTAGCCTCCGGCGCGCATCGTCTCCAGCACGTACCGATCTCCGACGGGTGTAGTGACGACGGTGATACCGGCCTCCCGCATCGCGTGGTGAAAGCCCAGATTCGACATCACGGTGACCACCACCGTGTCGTCGACCAGCTCACCCCGCTCGGCCAGCGCCAGAGCACACATCGCCAGGATCTGGTCGCCGTCGACGACCTCACCGGTCGCGTCCACGGCGAGGCAACGGTCCGCGTCGCCGTCATGGGCGATGCCGACGTCGGCGCCGTGCGCCACGACCGCGGCACGCAGGCTGTCGAGATGGGTGGCACCGCTGCCGTCGTTGATCGCTATCCCGTCGCCGTCGGCGTGCAGCGCGACGACGTCGGCTCCGGCCGCCCGCAGCACCCGAGGGGCCAAGGTGGAGGCGGCGCCCTGGGCACAGTCGACGACGACCCGCAGGCCGTCGAGCGGCACCGGCAGCGTGGCCAGCAGATGCGCCGCATACCGGTCGAGGAGAACCGGTTCGTCGCGGACCCGACCGACGTCGGCGCCGACGGGACGGCGGCTGGGAGGTAGGGCCATCCGCCGCTCGATGGCATCCTCGACCTCGTCGGGCAGTTTGAGGCCGCCGGCGGCGAACAGCTTGATGCCGTTGTCCGGCATCGGGTTATGGCTGGCGGAGAGCATGACGCCGAACATCGCGCCGCTGGCCGCGACGGCGTGAGCCACCGCGGGCGTGGGTGCCACCCCGATCCGGGCCACGTCGGCACCGGAGGCCGCGAGCCCGGCGACCACCGCGGCCTCCAGGAACTCCCCGGAGGGCCGCGTGTCCCGGCCGACGACCACTACCGGCTTACCGCGGCCGGAGGGCCCGCTGGTCCGGTTCGGCCCAGCGAGGACCTCGACCGCCGCGGAAGCCAGCGACAACGCCTGCTCCGCGGTCAGATCGATGTTGGCGACACCTCGGACGCCGTCGGTGCCAAAGAGCCTCACCATTGAGGTCTCCCTCGTCGAAGATCGTGGCGGAGACCGAGGGGGGCACCGGTGGCACCGATCCCCTCCGGGAGCACGCCTCCGGGGGCACGCCCGCGAAGGGGATCCAAGGTCAGCGCTTGCTGTACTGCGGAGCCTTGCGGGCCTTCTTGAGCCCGTACTTCTTACGCTCCTTGACCCGAGCGTCACGGGTCAGGAAGCCGGCCTTCTTCAGGGTAGGCCGGGACTCCTCCTCCGCCAGCGTCAACGCGCGGGCGAGGGCGAGCCGCAGCGCACCGGCCTGCCCGGAGACGCCGCCGCCGTGCAGCCGGGCGACGATGTCGTACGACTCCATCCGATCCAGTGCCTTGAGCGGCTCGTTGACGAGCTGCTGGTGCACCTTGTTCGGGAAATACTGCTCAAGCGTGCGCCCGTTGAGCGTCCACTGCCCGGTCCCCGGGAGCAGACGCACCCGGACGACCGCCTCCTTGCGCCGCCCGGTGGCGCGGGGATTGCCCTGTACGTCGGTCACGACAGCCACGTCGCGTTCCTTCCTCGGTTGATGCGTGGTTCCCGGGGCCGATACCGCCGGGCGGGAAGAGCCCGCCCGGCGACCGGCTCAGGAGGTCCGCGGCTACTGCGCGACCTGGATGATCTCGAACGGGGTGGGCTGCTGCGCCTGGTGCGGGTGAGTCGGACCCGCATAGACCTTCAGCTTGGTCCCCTGGGCTCGGCCGAGCTTGTTCTTCGGCAGCATGCCCTTGATCGCCTTCTCGACGATGATCTGCGGACGGGTGTCNAGCAGCTCCCCGTAGGAGGTGCTGCGCAGACCGCCCGGGAAGCCGGAGTGCCGGTGGTACTGGGCCTGCTCCCGCTTGTTCCCGCTCAGGGCGACCTTACCCGCGTTGATCACGACGACGAAGTCGCCGGTGTCGATATGCGGAGCGAAGTACGGCTTGTGCTTTCCACGCAGGAGCGTGGCGGCCTGGGTCGCCAGCCGACCGAGCACCACGTCGGTGGCATCGATGACGTGCCACACACGCTGGACATCCGCGGGCTTGGGCTGGTACGTGCGCACAGGTCTGCCTTCTCGTTCGGACGATCCCGCCAGGAGACTCCCAAGGGGCCTCTCGCGGATCTCGTCAAGAATGTGGAGCGCGCAGACGGGACGTGTCACGCGCAGCAGTCTTTGAGGTTACCAGGCGATCGAAGCGGTCCACCGGGGGGCACGGAAGGCTGGAGTATCGGGAGTACGGGAGTACGGGAGAGCACCGGGAGTACGGACATGCAGTCGGTCCGGCCACCGACCATGGACACCTGACCGCGCTGAATCCCGCCGACAACCTGGCTATTCTCACCAGGATGACGGAGATGGGCAGCGGGCGATCTGACGGGCGCGAGGGGCCCGGGGCCCCCGGGCACGAGGGGCCGACCCCGCTGTCCGGAGGCGCCTGCCATGATCGGGCGTCTCCCGCGCCTGCCGAGGGCCGTCGGTCGGCCGGCGCGTCGAAGGGCGCGTCGGAGGGCGGCGGTCCGGCCTGCCGGGGAGGCACCACGGGCCCGACAGCGGCGACGATTCCCCGCCCGGGTGGCGCGCACCCCGACCTCGACGGCTGGACTCCCCCGGCCGACGATCCCCTGTTCGGGGGGTCCCGGACGTACTCGTTCTCGCCGAAGCCGACCTCCCTGCGGATCACGCCGCCCGACACCACGCCGCCCGACGTAACACCGTCCCCGACCACCACGAGCTTGAGCACGGGGCCAGCCGGGACCGGCGCCGCATCCGTGCCGCCGTCCGGTCCGACCCGCTATGAGCGCCCGGCATCCCGTCCACGGGACTCGGACACGCCGGCCTATCCGGGTGTCTCCCCACGCCCGGGTGTCTTCCCCGACACGGATGCCGTTACCGGCGGTCCCACCCTCATCGGTGAAACCGGCGAATCCCNCCCNCCCCCCGCGGCTGACAGCGGATTCGGCGACGGCGATCCGGTCGACGGCGATCCGATCAACGGGTCGGCACCGTCCGCCACCGCCGCATCGAGCGCCCGTGGCGCGTACCCGCCGAGGTGGGGGCGGAGCACTCAGGACCAGGCCGGGGACCGTGGGGTCCGCAGCGCTCGGCGGCTGCTGGCCGGCGTCGCCGGGGCCGTCCTCGTCCTCATCGCGGCGGTCGCGGTCGTGGCGGNGCGCAGCGGGGNCAACGGGNGCAGCGGGGACAACGGGAACAAGACGCCCACCACCCGGCAGACGCTCCCACCGATCCCGGCAGGCTTCCTCGACAGCGCGACCCTCGACTCCGATCCGGTGACCGCCAACGAGTNCTTCTCCGACGAGCAGGTCGAGGCCGAAGGACGGAACTACCGACGGCTCGCCCGCAAACTGGACAACAGCTGCCCGGATCTCACTGGTGATCTGGTCACACAGCTCAAGGACCGGCGCTGCCGGCAGGTGGTGCGGACGCTGTTCCTCAGCACCCCGAGGGACGGCGAACGCCAGGTGTTGGCCGGCGTCACCGTCTTCGTCCTCGACAAGCTCGCCACCGCCACCGCCACCGCGGACATCCTCAACCAGGGACGCGGTGGCATCGTGCCCCTCCCCGTCCCGGCCAACTCGATTCCGAACGCGCGGATCACCGGCCCGGGTGGGAACAACTCGTGGCGGGGCGCGATCACCCGCGGGCACTACCTCATCTACACGCAGGTCGCCTACACCGACGGCACCCAGGGTGCGGGGATCGATCCCGCGCTGCGGAACGCCCAGACCGATCTGAGCACGCTCGCGACCGAGCCCATCGGAGACCGAGCAGTACTCGGCCACGGTCCGCGCCACTGACTCACCGGCGACCACTGACTCACCGGCGACCACTGACTCACCGGCGACCACTGACTCACCGGCGACCGGGGCCCCCTCAACCGGACGGCGTGGGGGGAATCCGGACGGCCCGGGTGACCTCGGCCCGGGCGGCCAGCTCAGGATCGGGCGGGTAACGCACGTCCACCAGCGTCAGGCCGTGTGCCGGCGCCACGGTGACGGCGGGGTCCCGGACACCTCGGTGCAGCACCGCCGCGGGCCATTGGGGCGGCTTGCGGCCCTCCCCGACGGCGAGCAGGGCGCCGACCAGCGCCCGGACCATGGAGTGGCAGAAGGCGTCGGCCTCGACGTCGGCCACGACGACCCCCTCAGGCCGGCGGAGCACATCGAGGCGCAGCAGCGTACGGACGGTCGTCGCGCCTTCCCGGCGCCGGCAGAACGCGGCGAAGTCATGCTCGCCGACCAGGAACAGCGCCGCCGCCGCCATCGCGGGCACGTCGAGCGGACGAGGCCAGGCCAGGGTGTCGAAGCGCCGCAGGGGTTCGGCTCCATACGGAGCGTCGGTGATCCGATAGACGTAGCGGCGGGNGAGNGCGGNGAANCTGGNGNCGAAGCCGGGNGGNGCCGGGGCGAGCCCGATGATCCGCACGGCCCGGTCCAGGACACCGTTCAGCCGCCGCGCGAGGCCGCCGAGCGGCACGTCGTCCGGGAGATCAACGTGCGCTACCTGACCGACGGCGTGGACACCCGAATCGGTCCGTCCGGCGACGGTGAGCCGTACCGCCGGCAACCGCGCCACCCGCATGAGGGCGTCCTCCACATCGCCCTGCACGGTGCGTTGGCCGGGCTGGCGGGCCCATCCCGCGAACGGCGTCCCGTCATAAGAGAGGTCCAGCCGCAGCCGAACCAGCCCGTCGGTCATCATCATCACCGGCGGGCAGCCGCCTCGCGACCCGCGGGACGACGTCCCGCGGAAACTCCCGGATCGGACATCTGCCTCTCCCCCGTGCAAGCGACGACGCGGCGGTGCGGCGGCACTAAAACGAAAGCCCGCCGCCCATGATGGGCGGCGGGCCTGCGCGGATCTACTCCAGGACGCGAGATTCGGCCAAAGATTTCGGCCTTCGGCCCGGATCTCAGTTTGCGGAGTTCTGCTCCCCGGCGCCGGAGTCGTCCCCGATGCCGGAGTCGTCCGTCTGCGCGGTCGTCGGCTTGCCGGCGGCCCCTTCGGCGGGGGTCTCCGCCGGCTCCGCGGCCTCGACTGCCACAGCAGCCGCGGTTGGCGACTCCTGGGCCAGCTCCTCCGCAGCCTCCACGGTGGCACCGGTGGGCTTGCGACGAGCCTCGAAACGGGTGCCCCGCGCCCGCTCGGCCTCACTGACGGCCTGCTGGCCGACGGTCAGCGCCTCGACCAGCTCGATCCGGGCCAGCGGGGCGTTGTCACCCTTCCGGTTGCCGATCTTGACGATCCGGGTGTAGCCACCGTTCCGGTTCGCGTAGCGCGGACCGATCTCGGTGAACAGGGTGTGCACGACCGAGTTGTCGCGTACCTGGCGCATGACACGCCGGCGGGCGTGCAGGTCCCCCCGCTTGGCGAAGGTCACCAAACGCTCGGCGTACGGACGCAGCCGCTTGGCCTTCGCCTCGGTGGTGGTGATGCCGCCGTGCTCGAACAGCGCGGTGGCGAGGTTGGCCAGCAGCAGCCGCTCATGTGCGGGGCTGCCGCCGAGCCGGGCGCCCTTGGTTGGCGTGGGCATGATGAGTGCTCCTCGTTCCTTTCACTGTCCTGCTGGTCACCGGCCTAGCCAGGCTGCCCGCCCGAAGGACGCGGCTCTCGCCACCGGAGGGTCGCCGAGGGCCCCCGCCGGAAGCGGAGGCCCTCGTGGAGATCAGTACTGCTCGGTCTCGATGAACTCCGCGCCGTCGTCGGACGGGTCGGAGAACGACGGGCTGTACGCGTCGGTGCCGTAGGTGTCCACCGCCTGGCGCGGGTCGAACCCGGGCGGGGAGTCCTTGAGCTGCAGGCCCATCGCGCCCAGCTTCGTCTTGACCTCATCGATCGACTTCTGCCCGAAGTTACGGATGTCGAGCAGGTCGGCCTCGCTACGGGAGACCAGCTCGCCGATCGTGTGGATGCCCTCGCGCTTGAGGCAGTTGTAGGAGCGGACGGTCAGGTCCATCTCCTCGATGGGCAGCGCAAGGTCGGCCGCCAGCGCCGCGTCCGCGGCGGACGGGCCGATGTCGACGCCCTCCGCCTCGGCGTTGAGCTCCTGAGCCAGCCCGAACAGGCCGACCAGGGTCTTGCCGGCGCTGGCCATCGCATCTCGCGGGGAGATCGACGGCTTGGTCTCGACGTCAACGATGAGCCGGTCGAAGTCGGTCCGCTGCTCGACGCGGGTCGCCTCGACCTTGTAGGTCACCTTCAGCACCGGCGAGTAGATCGAGTCGATCGGGATCCGCCCGATCTCCTGGCCGGCCTGCTTGTTCTGGGCCGCGCTGACATACCCGCGCCCCCGCTCGACGGTCAGCTCGATCTCAAGCTTGCCCTTGTCGTTCAGAGTGGCGAGCCGCAACTCGGGGTTGTGCACCTCGACGCCCGCCGGCGGGGCGATGTCCGCCGCCGTGACCTCGCCGGGGCCCTGCTTGCGCAGGTACATCACGGTCGGCTCGTCGTTGTCGGAGCTGACGACCAGTTCCTTGAGGTTCAGGATCAGGTCGGTCACGTCCTCCTTGACGCCGGGCACGGTGGAGAACTCGTGCAGCACGCCGTCGATGCGGATGCTGGTGACCGAGGCACCTGGGATGGAGGACAGCAGGGTCCGGCGCAACGAGTTACCGAGGGTGTAGCCGAAGCCCGGCTCCAGCGGCTCGATCACGAAGCGTGAACGGAACTCGGAGATCGGGTCTTCGATGAGGGTGGGACGCTGAGCGATCAGCATGAGAACGTCCTTCCGACCACGGCGACCGCCATATGACGCCGTGTGGTGCGGGCCCCCTGACGGGAGCCGGTGGGCGGAACATCGGTCCATTCCACCCACGGGTGGTGTCCGGGCGGAGGCCCGCCCGGACTCCAGTGTGCTCCGCCCCTGGCTGCGGGGACGACGCCGGTAGATTTTACTTGGAGTAAAGCTCGACGATCAGCTGTTCCTGCACCTGGGTATCGATCACCTGCCGCGCCGGCAGCGAGTGCACCAGGATCCGCAGCTGGCTCGGGATCACCTCCAGCCAGGCTGGAACGGCCCGACCCTGACCCGCGGTCTCCCGGGCCACGATGAACGGGGTGAGCTCCCGGGCCTTCGGCGCGATCTCGACGATGTCGTTCTCGCTGATCCGATAGCTGGGGATGTCGACCTTGCGGCCGTTCACCTGGACGTGGCCGTGCCGGACAGCCTGACGGGCGGCGTCCCGCGAGGGTGCGAAGCCACCCCGGTACACGACGTTGTCGAGCCGCGACTCAAGGATCTTCAGCAGCTCGTCACCGGTCTTGCCGGCCCGGCGATTCGCCTCGTCGTAGTAGCCCCGGAACTGCTTCTCCAGCACGCCGTAGATCCGGGCGCACTTCTGCTTCTCGCGCTTCTGCAGCAGGTACTCGGAGTCCTTGGTGCGGCCACGGCCGTGCTCGCCCGGCGGGTAGGGCCGGATCTCGATCGGGCACTTCGGGGTGTCGCACTTGCTGCCCTTGAGGAACAGCTTGGTCTTCTCGCGGCGGCAACGCTTGCAGTCCGCGCCGGTGTAACGGGCCATCTAATCCTTCTCTCTCGTTTCCTGGCGCGAACTCGAACACGACGCCACGACACCGGCCGGCGTGGAGCCCCGGCCACGGCCGCCTCGCCGCATGGTCACACCCTGCGCCGCTTGGGCGGGCGGCAACCGTTGTGCGGGGTCGGGGTGACGTCCTGGATCGCACCGACCTCGAGCCCCGCGGCCTGCAGGGAANGGATCGCGGTCTCCCGGCCGGAACCCGGGCCCTTCACGAAGACGTCGACCTTGCGCATCCCGTGCTCCTGCGCCTTGCGGGCCGCGTTCTCGGCCGCCATCTGGGCGGCGAAGGGCGTGGACTTGCGGGAGCCCTTGAAGCCGACATGACCCGCCGAAGCCCAGGAGATCACGTTCCCGGACGGGTCGGTGATGGAGACGATCGTGTTGTTGAACGTGCTCTTGATGTGAGCGTGTCCGTGGGCGACGTTCTTCTTTTCCTTGCGCCGGACCTTCTTGGCGCCGGCTGCGCGCGTCTTGGGAGGCATATTCGCGTGTGGTCTCCGTGTACGAGGTCGTCGATCAGTGGTCGGCGGCGGACCCGAACGGTCCGCCGGGGACCCTGACTACTTCTTGCCAGCCTTCTTCTTGCCGGCGATGGCGCGGCGCGGGCCCTTGCGGGTGCGCGCGTTGGTGTGCGTGCGCTGGCCGTGGACGGGCAGGTTACGCCGGTGACGGAGCCCCTGGTAGCACCCGATCTCCATCTTGCGGCGGATGTCCTGCTTGATCTCCCGGTTGAGGTCACCCTCGACCCGGTAGTTCGCGTCGATCCAGTCGCGCAGCCTGACGATCTCTTCCTCGCTCAGATCACGAACACGCGTGTCCGGGTTGACCGCGGTGGCGGCGAGGGTGTCTCGGGAGCGGCTGCGGCCGATTCCGAAGATGTAGGTCAGAGCGATCTCAACCCGCTTCTCGCGGGGAAGGTCGACGCCGGAGAGGCGTGCCATGAACGGATGTTTCCTTCCTGCGGCCGGAGGTCTCGGGCGATGCCGTCCCGGCCGGCGCCGGGCCGGGCGGGCCCCGGCCTCCGACCGGGGGTGGGTCGTCCCGAAGAGGACGCCTGGCATCGCTTGGATGCGGTGGGCCGCATCTCGGCGGGCGGCACGTGCTGTGCCACCCGCCGGGACGAGGCGCACCCGTCAGGACATCAGCCCTGACGCTGCTTGTGACGAAGGTTGTCGCAGATGACCATGACTCGCCCGTGGCGACGGATCACCTTGCACTTGTCGCAGATCTTCTTGACGCTGGGCTTGACCTTCACGGCTGTTGCGGACCTCCTGCGCAGCCGCGGGCCGCGCGTGGCGATTGAGTGGAGCTACGGGCGAGTGAGAAAAGATCGACTACTTGTAGCGGTAGACGATGCGGCCGCGGGACAGGTCGTAGGGCGAGAGCTCGACCACGACGCGGTCCTCCGGCAGGATCCGGATGTAGTGCTGGCGCATCTTCCCGCTGATGTGGGCGAGAACACGATGACCGTTCTGGAGCTCCACCCGGAACATCGCGTTCGGGAGCGGCTCCACCACACGGCCTTCGATCTCGATGGCCCCGTCCTTCTTCGGCATGTCCTCCGCTGTCCTGACGTCGACTATGGGACGGCGGCTCGGCCGCGACCGGTCGGCCCCCCGAAATGTCCGGAAAAGCCCAGGTCAGAGGCTTGAACTACCCCGAGAGGAGCCCGAACCCACCAACCACACTGCCACCGACCGCAACTGCCATGGACAGGACTGCTATCGACACGGTGGAGCACACCGGCGTGAGAAGACCGCCAGCTAAAGAGTGTACGCTGCGACCCCCGTCAAGGGTCAACACGACCCCCGTCAAGGGCCGACGCGACCGACGCGACCTCAGCCGGTTCAGCCGGTTCAGGACGGGGCGTCAGCCGGCTGCCCGCAGACGACCCCGAGCTCGGCGAGTTTCGCCGCTCCGCCGTCCGGCGCCGTTAGCACCCACGGCCCACGGGGAGTGATTGCCACCGAGTGCTCGGTGTGGGCGGCGAGGCTGCCGTCGCGGGTCACGACGGTCCAGTCGTCGGGGAGCACGGCCGTGTCCGGCGACCCCATAGTGATCATAGGCTCGATGGCCAGCGCAAGGCCCTCGATCAGCCGGATGCCACGGCCAGGCCGGCCGTGGTTGAGCACGTGGGGGGGCTGGTGCATCTCGCTGCCGATGCCGTGGCCGCCGTAGTGGTCGACGATCCCGTAGCCATGTGGACGGACATGCCGCTCGACGGCGGCGCTGATGTCGGTGAGCTTTCCGCCGAGCTGGGCTGCGGCGAGGCCCGCCCACAGCGCGCCCTCGCACGTGTCGATCATCGCGAGAACCTCCGGGGCGACCTCACCGACCGGCACGGTGATCGCGGCGTCCCCGTGCCAGCCGTCCACGATCGCCCCGCAGTCGATCGAGATGATATCGCCCTCGCGCAGCACCCGCTTGCGGGTGGGGATGGCGTGCACTACCTCGTTGTTGACCGAGCTGCAGATCGAGGCCGGATACGGCGGCTGGGCATAGCCCTTGAAGGACGGGATACCGCCGTCGTCCCGGATCGTCTTCTCGGCAAGGGCGTCCAGCTCGGCCGTGGTGACCCCGGGGACGACCGCCTCACGCAGCCGCGCCAGCGTCTTCGCGACGAGCAGGCCAGCAACCCGCATCTTGGCAATCTCTGCCGCCGTCTTGATCTGGACGTGCTCTCGTCGCGCCACGCTCGTCGCCCCGGTCCGTGTTCGTGTTGTGTCCGTTTCCGATGCTAGCCGCCGACCCCGCAGGACGTGCTCCAACGATCTTCCGCGAAAAGCACGGGAGTCACGTTCGGCCTGGTCCGCGCCCGGACCAGGCCGACGGGTTCAGTCGCCGTAGTGCCGCAGGGCGTCGAGCGCGCGGTCGGTGACGTTATCCACCGGTCCGGTGGCGTCGATACCGATCAGGATGCCCTTTTCGGCGTAGTAGGCCACCAGCGGCGCCGTCTGGTCCGCGTAGACCTCGAGCCGATGGCGGACCGTCTCCGACCGATCGTCGTCGCGCTGGAACAGCTCGCCACCACACCGGTCACAGACGCCTTCGACCGACGGCGGGTCGAAGTCGATGTGCCAGATGTGACCGCAGTTCCGACAGGTGCGCCGACCGGACAGCCGGCGCACCACCTCGTCGTCGTCGACGACGAGCTCGAGCACCACGTCCAGACGGGTCCCCATGCCATCGAGCATCTGCCCGAGCACCTCGGCCTGCGGGACGTTACGAGGAAAACCATCGAGCAGGAATCCCTTGACCGCGTCGTCCTCGGCCAAGCGGTTGCGGACCATACCGATGGTGATCTCGTCCGGTACGAGATCACCGGCATCCATGAAGGTCTTGGCCTTGACGCCCAGTTCGGTTCCCTGTCGCACGTTCGCCCGGAAGATGTCCCCGGTGGAGATCTTAGGGATCGACCGCGCCTGGGCAATGAACGCGGCCTGGGTGCCCTTTCCGGCACCGGGCGGCCCGACCAGTACGAGGCGCACTACCGGAGGAAACCTTCGTAATTGCGGAGCATGAGCTGGCTTTCGATCTGCTTCACGGTTTCCAGCCCAACCCCCACCATGATCAGGACCGACGTGCCCGCGAAGGGGAACGGCTGGTCCTTGGTCAGGTTCAACAGTGCCAACGGAAGGACCGTGATCACGCCAAGGAACAGCGATCCCGGGAGCGTGATCCGGTCGAGTACATGTTTGAGGTACTCCGCCGTCGGGTTCCCCGGCCTGATCCCGGGGATGAACCCACCATNCTTCTTCATGTTGTCCGCGACCTCCGTTGGGTTGAAGGTGATCGCAACATAAAAATAGGTGAAGAAGATGATGAGTGCGAAGTATGTCACCAGATAGAGTGGATGGTCTCCCCTGGAGAGATATCTTTGCTCGAAGTCCTGGAAGCTCCGGTTGCTCCATACCTGCCCGGCGAGTTGAGGGAGCTGCAGCAGCGAGGACGCGAAGATGACGGGGATGATCCCGGCCTGGTTGACCTTGATCGGCAGGTAGGTCGACGTCCCGCCGTACATCCGCCGCCCGATCAGGCGTTTGGCGTACTGGACCGGGATGCGACGCTGAGACTGCTCGACGAACACGACGAACACGACGATCGCGAGACCGAGCAGGAGCACCAGGCTAAACACCACACCGCCGGCGACCTGGAGGATGCGTCCGCCCTCGGAGGGAAGCCTTGCCGCGATCGAGGTGAAGATCAGCAGCGACATGCCGTTACCGNCCCCCCGGGTGGTGATCAACTCACCCATCCACATGATGACCGAGGTACCCGCCGTCATCGTGATGACAATCGTCGCGATCCGGAACAGGCTCGTGTCCGGGATGATGGCGGCCGAACAGCTGGGGAACAGCCGGCCGCTGCGGGCCAGCGCCACGATGCCGGTGGCCTGCAGAAGACCGAGGGCGATCGTCAGGTACCGGGTGTACTGCGTAAGCTTCTGCTCGCCCGAGCTGCCCTCCTTCTTCAGCTGCTCCAGCCGAGGGATCACCACAACGAGCAACTGAATGATGATACTCGATGTGATGTACGGCATGATGCCAAGCGCGAAGATGGACAGCTGCAGCAGAGCCCCACCACTGAACAGGTTGATCAGCGAGTAGACGTTGCTGCTGTCGGCACTCGCCGAGTCCAGGCAGGTGTTCACTGCGGACGTCGAGACACCCGGCGACGGCATGACGCTGCCGAACCGGAACAGCATCACGATACCGACGGTGAACAGCAGCTTCTTGCGCAGGTCAGGCGTGCGGAATGCCCGCGTGAAGGCGGTGAGCACGGCTCCTCCTGCTGGGATTGCGGACCGACGGGAAGTGGACATCCTGCCCGGTGCGGATCGCCTCCCCCGGCCGGTCGCCGAGGTCGGTTAGGCGACTGTAACAGGACACCCGGCCCACTCGTCCCGACATCACCATGGGTAAGCGATGGTGGACGGCAAGAGACGGCTGACGCCGAGGCGCACGGCCGTCTGGCGAGGGGTCCGGACGGGCGGGGCCGGGGTGGGAGCGGGGTGACATGGCCCACACCCCCACCCATGCTCTCAGCTCTGTGTGACGCTCCCGCCGGCAGCGGCGATCTTCTCCTTCGCGGAGGCCGAAAACGCGTCCGCGCTCACGTGCAGCGCGACGTTGATGTCACCGTTGCCCAGCACCTTCACCGGCGACTTGCCCCGCACCGCGCCCCTGGCCGCGAGGTCGGCCTTGGTGACCTCACCACCCTGCGGGAACAGTTCCGCGAGGGTGGCGACGTTCACGACCTGGTACTCGACGCGGAACCGGTTGCGGAAGCCCTTCAGCTTGGGCAGGCGCATGTGCAGGGGCATCTGGCCACCCTCGAACCGGGCGGGCACCTGCTTGCGGGCCTTCGAGCCCTTGGTGCCCCGTCCGGCGGTCTTGCCCTTGGAACCCTCACCGCGACCGACGCGGATCTTGGACTTATGGGCGCCGGGGGCTGGCCGGAGGTGGTGCNCCTTCAGNCCGCGGCCACGGACGACCGGCGCCGAGCCGGCCTCGGTGCCCACGCCGGTGGCGCCGGTGTCGTCACCGGCGTCGGTCTTCGTCAGTTCGGCCATGGCTAGGAGTCCACCTCCTCGACCCGGACAAGATGGGTCACAGTTCTAATCATCCCGCGAATCTCGGGACGATCATCACGGACGGTCGTCGCGTTGATCTTCCGCAGACCAAGGGTACGCAGCGTGGCCCGCTGGTTCGAGGTACCACCGATCCCCGACCGGATCTGCGTGATGCGCAGCTTGGCCATCAGACGCTGGCNCCCGCCGCACGGGCGCGCAGCATGGCCGGCGGAGCGACATCCTCCAGCGGCAGGCCGCGACGGGCGGCAATCTCCTCGGGACGCATCAGGCCACGCAGAGCGGCGACCGTCGCGTGCACGATGTTGATCGGATTCGATGAGCCGAGCGACTTCGAGAGCACGTCGTGCACACCGGCGCACTCCAGCACGGNACGGACCGGACCACCGGCGATGACCCCGGTACCGGGCGAGGCGGGCTTGAGCAGCACGACGCCGGCCGCCTCCTCGCCCTGCACCGGGTGCGGAATCGTCGAACCGATCCGGGGCACCTTGAAGAAGTGCTTCTTGGCTTCTTCGACGCCCTTGGCGATGGCGGCCGGAACCTCCTTGGCCTTGCCATAGCCGACGCCCACGGTCCCGTCCGCGTCACCGACCACAACGAGCGCCGTGAAGCTGAACCGGCGTCCGCCCTTGACAACCTTCGCCACGCGGTTGATCGCGACAACCCGCTCGACGTAGGCGTTCTTCTCCTGCGCCGGGCCGCTGCCCGACCGGTCCCGGCGTTCCCGACGGTCCGAGCCGCCGGAGCCGCCGCCGCGGCGCTGCTGGCCTGGCATCTACAACATCTCCCTGTTCTGGCTGTACTGGCGGTAAANGCTGGACTGACTGTAAANGCTGGGGGNAGTCATCAGAAGTCCAGCCCGTTCCCCCGCGCCGCGTCCGCGAGCGCGGCGATGCGGCCGGAGTAGGTCCGCCCGCCGCGGTCAANCACGACCGCGGCGATCCCGGCCGCCTTCGCGCGCTCGGCGACCAGGGCGCCGACCTTGCGGGCCTGCTCGGTCTTGTCCCCCTCGCCGCCGCGCAGCGACACGTCCAGGGTGGACGCCGACGCCAGCGTGTGGCCGGCGACGTCGTCGATGACCTGGGCGTAGATGTGCCGCGAGGACCGGGTGACGACGAGCCGTGGGCGAGACGGGGTGCCCGCCACCTTCTTGCGCACCCGGACGTGCCGACGGAGCTTCGCGGTCCGTCGACGCGAGCTGGCGCCGAGGCTCACTGCCATGATCTATCTCCTACTTCCCGGTCTTCCCGACCTTGCGGCGGACGACCTCGCCCTGGTAGCGCACGCCCTTGCCCTTGTACGGGTCAGGCTTGCGCAGCCCGCGGATCTTCGCGGAGACCTCACCGACCAGCTGCTTGTCGATCCCGTGGACCACGAAGCGGGTCGGGGTCTGCACCTCGAAGCGGATGCCCTCCGGGGCCTTGACCGGCACCGGGTGGCTGTACCCGAGGGCGAACTCCAGGTCGGAGCCCTTGGCCTGGACACGGTAACCGACGCCGACGATCTCCAGGGTCTTCGAGTATCCGGCGGTGACGCCGGTGACCATGTTGGAGACCAGGGTGCGAGTCAGGCCGTGCAGCGACCGGGAGCGACGCTCATCGTCGGGCCGGGTCACGAGGAGCCGACCGTCCTCCGTGTTCACCACGATCGGCTCGGCCACGACGTGGCTCAGGGTCCCTTTGGGCCCCTTGACGGTGATGGTGGCTCCCTCGACGGTGATATCGACACCGCTGGGGACGGGAATGGGCAGGCGCCCGATCCGTGACATCGCTCGCCCTCCTTACCAGATGTAGGCGAGGACTTCCCCGCCCACGCCCCGCTTGCCCGCCTGCTTGTCGGTCAGCAAACCCGACGAGGTGGAGATGATGGCGACGCCCAGGCCCCCGAGGACCTTCGGGAGGTTCGTCGCCTTGGCATAGACCCGCAGACCCGGCTTGCTGATGCGCTTGATCCCGGCGATCGAGCGTTCCCGGTTGGGGCCGTACTTCAGATCGANGACCAGGGTGTGGCCGACGCCGCCAGCCGAGGTCGCGTCCTCGACGTGCCAGCCGGAGATGTATCCCTCCTGCTGGAGGATCTCGGCGATGTGCGTCTTGATCTTGCTGTGGGGCATCACCACGCGGTCGTGGTACGCCCGGCTGGCGTTACGGACACGCGTGAGCATGTCCGCAATCGGATCGGTCATCGTCATGGCTTGACGCCTTTCTCACGGCGNTTCCCGCCAGTGCCGAGGTCGTCCTCGGCCGCCGGGCCTACCGCGATCGGGTGGAGGTGCGGTGGTGGTGCGGTGGAACCGTGCTGCCGGTGCCGCCGTTCCGGCCCCGGTCCGGGGCGCGGTACCGGCCTACCAGGAGCTCTTGGTGACGCCGGGCAGCTCGCCGCGGTGCGCCATCTGCCGCAGGCATACCCGGCAGAGCCCGAAGCCCCGGTACACCGAGCGGGAGCGGCCGCNGCGCTGGCATCGGGTGTAACCCCGGACCGCGTACTTCGGCTTACGGTTCGACTTCTCGATCAGTGCTTTCTTGGCCATCTCTCTAGTTCTCCCGGAAGGGGAAGCCCAGCGCCCGCAGGAGCGCCCGGCCCTCGTCGTCGGTGGTCGCGGTGGTGACGACCGTGATGTCCATGCCCCGAACCCGATCGATCCGGTCGATGTCGATCTCGTGGAAGATCGACTGCTCGGTCACCCCGAAGGTGTAGTTGCCGGCACCGTCGAACTGCTTCGGCGACAGCCCGCGGAAGTCACGGATACGCGGCAGCGCGATGGTGACGAGGCGGTCGAGGAACTCCCACATCCGGTCACCACGCAACGTCACCTTGGCGCCGATCGGCATCCCTTCGCGCAGCTTGAACTGGGCGATGGACTTCTTCGCGCGCCGGACCGCGGGCTTCTGGCCGGTGATGGCCGCAAGATCCCGCACAGCGCCATCGATCAGCTTCGCGTCCCGGGCGGCGTCTCCGACCCCCATGTTGACGACGACCTTGACGACGCCGGGGATCTGCATGACGTTGCGGTAGGAGAACTGCTCCCGCAGCGCCGGGGCGATCTCGTCGCGGTACCGCTGCTTGAGCCGTGGGACCGGGCGAGCGCCAATAGGCCGGCCTTCGATGGTCCGGCCCTCGGTGGTCACAGTCATGGTCTAATCTCGTTTCCCAACTGCTCGACTGCTCGCTCGGCCTACAGCTCGGTACCGGTGCGCCGCGAGACACGCACCTTGGTGCCGTCGTCGTTGATGCGGTAACCGATCCGGGTCGGCTTCCCGTCAGACGGGTCGACGATCATCACGTTGCTCACGTGGATCGGCGCCTCCTGGGTGATGATGCCCCCGGACTGCGAGCCGCGTGTGCCCTGCTGGACGCGGGTGTGCCGGGTGATCCGGTTCGCGCCCTCGACGAGGACCTTGTTCTGCTCCGGATAGGCGCGGATGACCTTACCCTTGAGCCCACGGTCCTTGCCGGTGATGATCTGGACCGTGTCGCCTTTCTTGATCTTCAAAGTGGCCACGGTCACAGCACCTCCGGCGCCAGCGAGATGATCTTCATGAACTTCTTGTCACGCAGCTCCCGGCCGACCGGCCCGAAGATGCGGGTGCCCCGAGGGTCACCACCGTCCCGGATGAGCACCGCCGCGTTCTCGTCGAAGCGGATGTAGGAGCCGTCCGGCCGCCGGCGCTCCTTGGTGGTACGCACCACGACCGCCTTGACCACGTCGCCGCGCTTCACGCCGGCGCCGGGCAGGGCGTCCTTCACCGTGCCGACGATGATGTCGCCGATCCCCGCGTAACGACGCCCAGAGCCGCCGAGCACCCGGATGCAGAGAATCTCCCGCGCTCCGGTGTTGTCGGCGACCCGAAGTCGCGACTCCTGCTGAATCACTTTCCGCTCCTGATCACCCGGTACTACTGATCACCCGGTCCTGCCCGGCCCCGGCGTCCGGGCCAGAACTACTTCACTACTTCGCCTTCTCCAAGACCTGAACGATCCGCCACCGCTTGGTCGCCGACAACGGCCGCGTTTCCATCAGCAGGACGCGGTCGCCGACACCGGTGGTGCCGCTCTCGTCGTGCGCCTTGACCTTCTTGGTACGACGGATCGTCTTGCCGTACAGCGGGTGCTGCACCCGGTCCTCGACCGCGACCACGACGGTCTTGGTCATCTTGTCGCTGACCACGAGGCCCTCGCGGACCTTGCGGAATCCGCGGGCGGGAGCCGCCGCGTCCGTGCTCTGCGAAGCCTCCTGGGAGGCCGTCTCGTCTGTCACTGTCCTCACGCCCGTTCCGACTGCGTCGCGTCATCGTCCGCCGCGCCGGCCGCCACCGCCGGATCGTCGGTGATACCCAGCTCCCGTTCGCGCATGACGGTGTAGATCCGGGCGATGTCGCGCCGCACGGCCTGCAGCCGGCGGTTGTTCGACAGCTGCCCGGTCGCCGCCTGGAACCGGAGGTTGAACAGCTCCTCCTTGGCCTCCCGAAGCTTGTCGACGAGCTCCTCGCCCGACAGGCTCCGCAGCTCGTCCGCGGTAGCGATAGCCATTACGCACCACCTTCACGGACCACGAAACGGCACTTCATCGGCAGCTTGTGGATAGCCCGCCGCATCGCCTCGCGGGCCACCGGCTCCGCGACCCCGGACAGCTCGAACAGGACCCGGCCCGGCTTGACGTTCGCGACCCACCACTCGGGCGAGCCCTTACCAGAACCCATCCGGGTCTCGGCCGGCTTCTTGGTCAGCGGACGGTCCGGGTAGATGTTGATCCAGACCTTTCCACCACGACGGATGTGCCGGGTCATCGCGATACGGGCCGACTCGATCTGCCGGTTCGTCACGTAGGCCGACTCCAAGGCCTGGATCCCGTACTCACCGAACGTGACCCGGGTTCCGCCCTTGGCGGCACCGGTCCGCCCGGGGTGGTGCTGCTTGCGGTGCGCGACCTTCCGGGGAATCAGCATGTCTATTCCTCCGCCTTCTCCGGAGTGTTCGCCACGGCCGCCTCGGCCGGCGCACTCGCCGCCTCGGCCGGCGCACTCGCCGCCGCGGTGGCGGGCTCCGCGACGGGTGCCGTCGGCTCGGTCGCCGCGGCCTCGCCCGCCGGAGTCTCAGCCGGGGCGTTCCCGCCGCCACCACCACGGCCCCGGCGCTCGCCGCGGGCCGCCGCCCGGCCCGCTTCGGTCCCGCCCTGGGTCGTGCCGGACGAGCCGGAACGCGGCCCGCGGCGCGGGCGCTCCCGGCGGGTCTGGCGCTGCAGCGCCTCCTGCGCCTCACGCTCGGCCCGGCTCTGGACGATGTCGCCCTTGTAGATCCAGACCTTCACGCCGATGCGGCCGAAGTTCGTCCGAGCCTCATAGAAGCCGTAGTCGATGTCCGCGCGAAGGGTGTGCAACGGCACCCGACCCTCGCGGTAGAACTCCGACCGGCTCATCTCGGCGCCGCCGAGACGACCCGAGCACTGCACCCGGATCCCCTTCGCGCCGCCCTTCATCGCGGTCTGCATGGCCTTGCGCATCGCCCGGCGGAAGCTGACCCGGCTGGAGAGCTGCTCGGCCACCCCTTGGGCGACGAGTTGGGCGTCGACCTCGGGGTTCTTCACCTCGAGGATGTTGAGCTGCACCTGCTTGCCGGTGAGCTTTTCCAGGTCGCCACGGATGCGGTCGGCCTCGGCGCCACGGCGACCGATGACGATGCCCGGGCGCGCGGTGTGGATGTCCACCCGCAGCCGCCCCTGGGTCCGCTCGATGTCGACCCGGCTGATGCCGGCCCGCTCCATGCCCCGCGACATCATCTTACGGATCTTCACGTCCTCGCCGACGTACGCCTTGTACTGCTTGTCGGCGTACCAACGGGAGGTGAACTCCGAGGTGATGCCAAGCCGGAACCCGTGCGGGTTGACCTTCTGCCCCACTACCGGGCCCTCCTTGTCGTCTTCGCGCCCCGGCCGGCCGCGGAGACCGGCTCCCGGCTCTCCACCACGACGGTGATGTGGCTGGTGCGCTTGCGGATCCGGTAGGCCCGGCCCTGAGCTCGGGGCCGGATGCGCTTGAGCGTCGGCCCCTCGTCCACGTAGACCTCGCCGACCCACAGGGTGGCCGGATCGAGGCTGTGGTTGTTCTCGGCGTTCGCCGCAGCGCTGGCGACAACCTTGTACACGTCCTCGCTGGCCGCCTGCGGAGCGAACCGGAGGATGTCCAGCGCCTCGCCGACCGAGCGCCCGCGCACCAGGTCGACGACCCGGCGGGCCTTCGTCGGCGAGACCCGGACATAGCGGGCCGAGGCCTTCGCCCCGGGAAGACCGGCCCGGGTCAGGCCGTCAACGAGATCGTCAGCCACGGCGTGACCTCCGGTCCTCCTTGACGTGGCCACGGAAGGTCCGGGTCGGGGCGAACTCGCCGAGCTTGTGCCCGACCATGCCCTCGGTGATGAAGACCGGGACGTGCTTGCGGCCGTCGTGCACGGCGATCGTGTGCCCCAGCATGTCGGGGATCACGGTCGACCGGCGCGACCAGGTCTTGATGACGTGCTTGGTGCCCTTGGAGTTCTGCAGATCCACCTTCTTGAGCAGGTGGTCGTCGACGAACGGGCCCTTTTTCAGACTGCGTGGCATGGCTGTGTCTCCTCCTTCCTGCTCAGATCCGATGGGTACGGCTGGTCGGCGGCGCGCTGGTGGCCGACGCGGCCCGGGGCCTGGAGATCACCATTACCGCCGCCTGTTCTGCTTGCGACGACGCACAATGAGCGCGTCGGACGACTTGCGGGTCGCCCGGGTCCGCCCCTCCGGACGGCCCTTGGGATTGACGGGGTGACGACCGCCGGAGGTCTTACCCTCACCACCACCGTGCGGGTGGTCGACCGGGTTCATCGCGACACCGCGCACGGTGGGTCTGCGACCCTTCCAGCGCATCCGGCCGGCCTTACCCCAGTTGATGTTGCTCTGCTCCGCGTTGCCGACCTCGCCGACCGTCGCGCGGCAGCGCACATCCACGTTGCGGATCTCACCGGAGGGCATCCGCAGCTGAGCGTAGGGGCCGTCCTTCGCGACGAGCTGCNCACTCGTGCCGGCGCTACGGGCGATCTTCGCACCACCGCCGGGACGCAGCTCGATGGCGTGCACCACCGTGCCGGTCGGGATGTTGCGCAGCGGCAGCGCGTTGCCGGGCTTGATGTCGGCGCCCACGCCGGAACTGACCGTGTCGCCCTGCCTGAGCTTGACCGGCGCGAGGATGTAGCGCTTCTCGCCGTCGAGGTAGTGCAGCAGCGCGATCCGGGCGGTGCGGTTGGGGTCGTACTCGATGTGCGCGACCTTGGCCGGCACCCCGTCCTTGTCCCGCCGGAAGTCGATGACCCGGTACGCCCGCTTGTGCCCGCCGCCCTGGTGCCGGGTGGTGATCCGGCCGTGGACGTTGCGCCCGCCCTTGGAGTGCAGCGGGCGGACCAGCGACTTCTCCGGGTGGTCACGAGTGATCTCGACGAAGTCGGCCACGCTCGCACCACGACGCCCCGGCGTCGTCGGCTTGTACCTACGAATACCCATGGCTTCCTACCGTCCTGGACCCACCGCCGCCGCGGAGCGCACGCGCTCAGGCACCGGGGCCTCCGAAGATCTCGATCGTGTCACCGGGAGCCAGGCTCACCAGGGCCCGCTTGGAGGCGGACCGGTGTCCCCAGCCGTGCTTGGTCCGCTTGCGCTTGCCCTGCCGGTTGATGGTGTTCACCCGCAGGACCCGCACATTGAAGATCTGCTGGACCGCGAGCTTGATCTGGGTCTTGTTCGCGTCCGGACGCACGATGAAGGTGTAGACGTTCTCGTCGAGCAGGCCGTAGCTCTTCTCGGAGACGACCGGCCGCAGGATCACGTCACGCGGGTCGGGAATCACTTGTTCTCCTCCGCCCCGGCCACACCTTCGGTGCCCGCGGCAGCCTCGGTCCCGGCGGTGGAGGTTGCCGGACGGGTGTCACGAGCAAGGAACGCGGCCAGCGCATCCTCGATGAAGACCACGTCGTCGCTCACCAGCACGTCATAGGTATTGAGCTGGCCCGGGTCGAGCAGGTGCACCGCCGCGACGTTGCGCAGGCTCTTCCAGGTCAGCTCGTCCGAACGGCTCGCCACCACCAGCACCCGGCGGGTGTCGGCGATCGTCCGCAGCGCGGTGACCGCGCTCTTCGTCGACGGCGTCTCGCCGGAGACCAGCGAGGACACCACGTGCACCCGGTTGTTGCGGGCCCGGTCGGACAGCGCGCCGCGCAGCGCGGCGGCCTTCATCTTCTTCGGGGTCCGCTGGTCGTATCTGCGCGGTGTGGGGCCGTGCACGGTGCCACCGCCGGTGAACTGCGGAGCCCGCAGCGATCCCTGCCGGGCCCGGCCGGTGCCCTTCTGCCGATACGGCTTGCGGCCACCGCCGCGGACCTCGCCGCGGGTCTTCGTGTCGTGCGTGCCCTGGCGGGCCGCCGCGAGCTGCGCCACCACGACCTGGTGGATCAGCGGGATGTTGAGCGGCACGTCGAACACGCCACCGGGCAGCTCGACGCTGCCGCCTTCGCCCCCGTTCGGCGCGTGCACCGCGACGGTGCGCGCGGTGACGCTCGGGTCGGATGTGGCCACCCGGCTCATGCCGA
Organism: Frankia sp. Allo2; assembly: GCF_000733325.1. NCBI lineage: Bacteria > Bacillati > Actinomycetota > Actinomycetes > Frankiales > Frankiaceae > Frankia > Frankia sp. Allo2. The sequence goes on along the minus strand of NZ_JPHT01000002.1, from coordinate 211,146 downwards.
GACCTCCTCACCGGTACCGGCCAGCTCGGCCGCCGGGGCGATGGCCTCGGGCGCCGGGCGCTTGGCCGCGCTGCGCACGAGGACCAGACCACCATCCGGGCCGGGCACCGCACCCCTGACCAGCAGATAGCCACGCTCGGTGTCGACGGCGTGGATCGTCAGCCCCGAGGTCGTGGTGCGCACGTGACCCATCCGGCCGGCCATGCGCAGGCCCTTGAACACGCGACCGGGCGTGGCGCAGCCGCCGACCGACCCCGGCGAGCGGTGCTTGCGCTCGACGCCGTGCCCCGCGCCCAGACCCTTGAACCCGTGACGCTTCATGACACCGGCGAACCCCTTGCCCTTCGAGGTGCCGGTGACGTCAACGACGGTCCCGGCGGAGAACACCTCGCCGGTCAGCTCCTGGCCGGGCCGGTAGTTGCCGGCATCGGCGGTCCGCAGCTCGACGAGGTGGCGCCGGGGCGTCACCCCGCTGGTGGCGAAGTGGCCGCGGGCGGGTTTGTTGATCTTACGCGGGTCGACCTCGCCGTAACCGAGCTGAACGGCCGAGTAGCCGTCCGAGTCAGGCGTCTTGACCTGCGTGACGACGTTGGGTCCGGCCTTGATGACGGTGACCGGCACGACGCGGTTGTTCGCGTCCCATACCTGGGTCATCCCGAGCTTGGTGCCCAGGAGCCCTCTGTAGTTGCGGATGAGCATGACTGCGCCGGCCCCTCTTACAGCTTGATCTCGATATCGACGCCGGCGGGCAGGTCGAGGCGCATAAGCGAGTCGACCGTCTTGGGCGTCGGGTCAAGAATGTCGATCAGCCGCTTGTGCGTCCGCATCTCGAAGTGCTCGCGGCTGTCCTTGTACTTGTGCGGCGACCGGATGACGCAGTAGATGTTCTTCTCCGTCGGCAGCGGCACCGGTCCCGCGACCTGCGCGCCCGTCCGCGTCACCGTCTCGACGATCTTCCGCGCCGAGCTGTCGATGACCTCGTGGTCATAGGCCTTGAGCCGGATGCGGATCTTCTGTGCCGCCATGGTGGGCTTCGCCTGTCCTGTCTGTCTCGTCCGGCCGGTATCGCTACCGGGTCACCGCCCGTAGATCCTCACCGCCGGCCGCGCGGCGAGCCTGGCGCCCCGCCGCCGGCGGAAAGAACCTGCCGGTTGTACCGCTGTCTCGTGCCGGTCCCGCTCGACGTGTCGACCGGGACCGGGCTGCGTCCCTTGCCGGCGGCCGGTTGTCCTCGGCAGCCGAGTCTCGCGAGAGCCTTGCCTGGTCAGGCAGCGCAGTGGGCGGTGGGTCCGTACACACGCCCGGACCCACCGCCCACGGCTACTACTTGAGAACCTTCGTAACCTGGCCCGCGCCGACGGTCCGGCCACCCTCGCGGATGGCGAAGCGCAGACCCTCCTCCATGGCGATCGGCTGGATCAGCTCGACCGTCATCTCGGTGTTGTCCCCCGGCATGACCATCTCCGTGCCCTCGGGGAGGGTCACGACGCCGGTCACGTCGGTGGTGCGGAAGTAAAACTGCGGGCGGTAGTTCTTGAAGAACGGCGTGTGCCGTCCGCCCTCATCCTTGTTGAGGATGTAGACGCGAGCCTCGAACACCGTGTGCGGGGTGATCGACTTCGGCTTGACGATGACCTGGCCGCGCTCGACGTCCTCCCGCTTGATACCGCGCAGGAGCAGACCGACGTTGTCGCCGGCACGCCCCTCGTCGAGCAGCTTGCGGAACATCTCGACACCGGTCACGGTGGTGGAGGTGGTCTCCGGCTTGATACCGACGATCTCCACGGTCTCGTTGACCTTGACGATTCCGCGCTCGACGCGACCGGTGACCACGGTGCCACGACCGGTGATCGTGAAGACGTCCTCGATCGGCATGAGGAACGGCCGGTCGATGTCACGCTGCGGCTCGGGGATCGACTCGTCGACCGCCGCCATGAGCTCGAGGAGCTTGGCGCCCCACTCCTTGTCGCCCTCCAGCGCCTTGAGCGCGGAGACCCGGACGACCGGAACGTCGTCGCCCGGGAACTCGTACGAGCTCAGCAGCTCCCGGACCTCCAGCTCGACGAGCTCGAGGATCTCCTCGTCGTCGACCATGTCGGCCTTGTTCAGGGCGACGACAATGTAGGGCACGCCGACCTGGCGGGCGAGGAGCACGTGCTCCTTCGTCTGCGGCATCGGGCCGTCGGTGGCGGACACGACCAGGATCGCGCCGTCCATCTGAGCGGCACCGGTGATCATGTTCTTGATGTAGTCAGCGTGTCCCGGGCAGTCGACGTGCGCATAGTGCCGGGTGTCGGTCTGGTACTCGACGTGGGCGATCGAGATCGTGATGCCGCGGGCCTTCTCCTCCGGCGCCTTGTCGATCTGGTCGAACGGCGTGAAGGGGTTGAGGTCTGGGTAGGCGTCGTGCAGGACCTTGGTGATCGCCGCGGTCAGGGTCGTCTTGCCGTGGTCGATGTGACCAATGGTGCCGATATTGACGTGCGGCTTCGTCCGCTCGAACTTCTGCTTCGCCACGGGTGTCCCTCCAAGGACGGGTGGTGTCGTGCTGTGTAGTCAGGTAGGGGTATTGCTCACGCCGTGAGGGCGCTCACTCTCCCCGGGCCTTGGCGATGATCTCCTTGGCGACGTTCGCGGGAACCTCGGCGTAGGAGTCGAACTGCATGGAGTAGCTCGCCCGGCCGGAGGTCTTCGAGCGAAGATCACCAACGTAGCCGAACATCTCCGACAGTGGCACCAGCGCCCGTACGATCCGGGAGCCCCCCCGCTCCTCCATCGCCTGGATCTGCCCACGGCGGGAGTTCAGGTCGCCGATCACGTCACCCATGTGGTCCTCGGGGGTGGTGACCTCGACGGCCATCAGGGGCTCGAGCAGCACCGGGTCGGCCTTGCGGGCCGCGTCCTTGAACGCCATCGAACCGGCGATCTTGAATGCGAGTTCGGACGAGTCGACGTCATGGAACTGGCCGTCGAGCAGGGTGACCTTGACGTCCACCAGCGGATAGCCGGCGAGCACGCCGAACTCCATGGCCTCCTGGCAGCCCGCATCCACCGAGGGGATGTACTCCCGGGGGATGCGACCACCCGTGACCTTGTTCTCGAACTCGTAGCCACCGCCGTCGCCGCCGGAGGGCTCCAGGTTGATGATCACCCGGGCGTACTGGCCGGATCCACCCGTCTGCTTCTTGTGGGTGTAGTCGACCTTCTCCACCTTGCGGCGGATCGTCTCCCGGTAGGCCACCTGCGGCTTGCCGACGTTCGCCTCGACACCGAACTCGCGGCGCATCCGGTCGACCAGCACATCCAAGTGCAGCTCGCCCATGCCGGCGATGATCGTCTGACCGGTCTCCTCGTCGGTGCGGACCTGGAAGGTCGGGTCCTCCTCGGCGAGCCGCTGGATGGCGGTGCCCAGCTTCTGCTGGTCGGCCTTGGTCTTCGGCTCGATCGCGACGTGGATGACCGGCGCCGGGAACGTCATCGACTCCAGGATCACCGGGGCGTTCGGGTCGCAGAGCGTGTCACCCGTGGTGGTGTTCTTCAGCCCCACCACGGCCACGATCTGTCCCGCGCCGACGCCCTCCCGGTCCTCCCGGTGGTTGGCGTGCATCTGCAGGATGCGGCCGACACGCTCCTTGCGGTCCTTCGTCGAGTTCAGCACCGGCGAACCACCAGTCAGCTTGCCGGAGTACACCCGGATGTAGGTCAGCTTACCCACGTACGGGTCACTCATGATCTTGAAGGCGAGCGCGGAAAACGGCTCGTCCTCGCTCGGCTCCCGGCGGACCTCGGTCTCCTCGTCACCGACCGCATGGNCGACGGTGGCGCCGATGTCCAGCGGGTTCGGCAGGAAGTCGACGACGGCGTCGAGCATGGGCTGGACGCCCTTGTTCTTGAACGCCGAACCGCACAGCACCGGGTTGACCTTGCTCGCCAGGGTCGCGCGGCGCAGGGCTGCGACGAGCTGCTCCGTGGAGGGCTCCTCACCCTCGAGGTAGAGCTCCATGAGCTCGTCGTCGTTCTCAGCGACGGTCTCGAGGAGCTTGTCGCGCCACTCCTGCGCGGCCTCAAGGTGATCCCGCGGGATGTCGACGGTCTCGTAAGAGGCGCCCTTGTCCTCGGTCTTCCAGAGGAGGCCCTTCATGCGGACCAGGTCGATGACACCGCGGAAGTCGGCCTCCACGCCCCACGGGAGCTGGATCACGGCCGGCGTCGCGTCGAGCCGGTCGATCATCATCTCCACGCAGCGGTGGAACTCGGCACCGACCCGGTCCATCTTGTTGACGAAGGCGATACGCGGGACGTTGTAACGGTCGGCCTGCTTCCAGACCGTCTCGCTCTGCGGCTCGACTCCGGCGACCGCGTCGAAGACCGCGACCGCACCGTCAAGGACCCGCAGCGAGCGCTCCACCTCGACGGTGAAGTCGACATGGCCGGGGGTATCGATGATGTTGATGGTGTGGTCGCGCCAGAGACAGGTGGTGGCCGCGGAGGTGATGGTGATCCCCCGCTCCTGCTCCTGCTCCATCCAGTCCATCGTGGCGCCGCCCTCGTGGACCTCACCGATCTTGTAGTTCACACCGGTGTAGAAGAGGATGCGCTCGGTGGTGGTGGTCTTGCCCGCGTCGATGTGGGCCATGATCCCGATGTTGCGGGTCNCGGCCAGCAAGGAACGTACGTCAGATGGCATGTCGGATCACCAGCGGTAGTGGGCGAAGGCCTTGTTGGACTCCGCCATCTTGTGGGTGTCCTCCCGGCGCTTCACGCTGGCGCCGAGGCCGTTGCTTGCGTCGATGAGCTCGTTCATCAGCCGCTCGGTCATCGTCTTCTCGCGACGAGCCCGGGAGTAGCCGACGATCCAGCGCAGCGCGAGGGTAGTGCTCCGGCCGGCGCGAACCTCGACCGGAACCTGGTAGGTGGCACCACCCACCCGGCGGCTGCGCACCTCCAGCGTCGGCTTGACGTTGTCCAGCGCGCGCTTGAGCGTGACGACCGGGTCGTTGCCGGTCTTGTTCTTCGCACCCTCGAGTGCGCCGTACACGATGCGCTCCGCGACCGACTTCTTACCGCTCAACAGCACCTTGTTCACCAGCGCGGTCACCAGCGGCGACCCGTACACCGGGTCGACCACCACGGTGTGCTTGGGCGCAGGCCCCTTGCGCGGCATCAGCCCTTCTCCTTCTTCGCGCCGTAGCGGCTACGAGCCTGCTTACGGTTACGGACGCCCTGCGTGTCGAGAGCGCCTCGGACGATCTTGTACCGGACACCCGGAAGATCCTTCACTCGGCCACCGCGAACCAGGACGATCGAGTGCTCCTGCAGGTTGTGGCCGACCCCGGGGATGTAGGCGGTGACTTCGATCCCGCTGTTCAACCGGACCCGGGCCACCTTGCGCAGGGCCGAGTTCGGCTTCTTCGGGGTGGTCGTGTAGACGCGGGTGCACACACCACGACGCTGAGGGCTTCCCTTGAGTGCCGGGGTCTTGGTCTTCTCGACCTTGTCCTGCCGGCCCTTGCGGACCAGCTGCTGGATCGTGGGCAACGCCGCTCCCGTTCCTGTCACGCCTCGTCGTACTGCCTTGGGCAACCAGACCGGTACGCCGGCCTACCTGCTGCTGTGGTCCGCACCCGATCCACCGGAGTGTCCTCGAGCGGCTTCTCCGACCCACGCGGTCGGGCGTGTCGCGCCATTCGACCGAAACCTCGATGCGATGATCCAGTTCCGGTGAGGAGCACGCCAGCCCGCCCGTCCGCTTTGCGGAACCGAGCTCGACAGTCGCCGACGGATACCCGAACAGTGACTTTACGTCAACCTAGCGAGCACCACGGCGCCACATCGAAGTGCAGGACGCACGCCGGAGCCACGTGGACTCCGACCACAGGGCTCAACAGTACTCCACGCCCGCGCCAGGTGTCGAACGGGGGTGTCCGGCGAAATCCCACGCAGACCCCACGCGCACTATGCACTCGACGGGCGTACGCACTCGACGGGCGGCACAGGCGGGCACCAGCACGGCCCCCCGTACTGGCACGCTGTACCTACTGGCACGCTGTACGGGACAGCACGATACCGGCATCGGAGGGCCCGCGAGGACATGTCTGACGCAGCCGGCGCACGATTCGCGGCCGCCCCCACCCGACGCCGGCCGAGCCGGGACGCGCTGCTCGCGGCCTACGGGACCACCGTCCCGGACCTGGTCGCCCCGGCCACCGTCGTGCTGCTCTGCGGGATCAACCCGTCCCTCGAGTCCGGGGCCACCGGCTTTCACTTCGGCACGCCGAGCAACCGGCTGTGGCCGGTGCTGCACCTCGCCGGCTTCACCCCACGCCGGTTGCATCCCAGCGAGACCGACGAACTGGTCCGCCGGGGCATCAGCATCACCAATCTCGTCCACCGCTCCACCGCGCGCGCCGACGAGATCAGCGATGACGAGGTCCGCGCCGGCGTGCCCCGGCTCACCGAACTCGTCGAACGGGTCGCACCCCGGTGGGTGGCCTTCCTCGGCTTGGCCGCCTACCGGATCGGGTTCGGACGCCGCGGCGCGAAGGTCGGCCGCCNGGCGGAGACCCTGGGATCCGCCGGCGTCTGGCTCCTGCCCAATCCGAGCGGCCTGAACGCGCACTACCAGCTGCCCGACCTGGTCCGGGTCTACGGCGAGCTACGCGAAACCGCCTATTCCTGACCCACCCGCCACGTTTCCGAGGAGGGTCGCCGCCAGGCCGGCCGGCAGATGCGTGCGTACCGGGGCCCAGAAGTCGGCTCNGGGGGGCGCCTCGNCCTCGATGNGGGAGCCGCCGGCCCAAGCCGCATCGAAGGCGAGCCGCCACGAGTGCAGCAGGGTGCGGGCGGTGGCATCGCGGCCGAACAGCGGATCGCCCTCGATCGGGTGCCCGATCCAGGCCAGATGCACCCGGATCTGGTGGCGCCGCCCGCTGACCGGCGTGACCGCGAGCAGGGTGTACTCACCGCCCTCCCACACCCGGATGAAGGTCGTGACGGACGGGTATGTCCGGACGTGGGGAAACACCGCGGCGGGCGGAACCGTCCAGCGTCCGACGCCGGCGCCGGCGCCGGCGCCGGTCGGGCCAACCTCTGCCCGGGCCGCCTCCGCCAAGGGGGCCGCCTCCCCCAGGTCGGCCACCTCCGCCAAGGGGGCCACCTCCGCCAAGGGGGCCACCTCCCCCAGGTCGGCCACCTCCGCCAAGGGGGCCACCTCCGCCAGGTCGGCCATGATGTCGGCCCGGTTCGCCGCCACCCGGACCCGACTCTTGCGCCCCACACTCAGCGGCAGGTCGACGGTCCCCGAGGCGGGCAGTCCGCGGGTGCGGGTCAGGACGAGGTAGCGCTTGTCCACCGTGCGGCGCTGGAACTGCCGGGTGAGATCACCGTGGAACCGCAACTGCCGGGCGAAGAGCACCAGGCCCGAGGTGACCTTGTCGATGCGGTGCACCGGGAACAGCTCCTCGCCGTCATCCCCGGCGAGGGTGACGAGATCGGTGTCGTGCCGCTCTCCCATGACCGAGATGCCGACGGGTTTGTCGAGCACGAGAATGGCCTCATCCTCGTAGATCATTCGTTCCCGGCGAATCTCGGTCCACTCGCGGTCAGCCCCGGTCACGTCCACTGCCGGGGAGCGCTTCGATGACCACTGTCCGATAAGGCGCGGCCAACCGACTCAGGTCGTCGTGGTCGCCGGTCAGAATCACGCCGCCGCCACCTTCCACCGCCACCGCATGTACCTGCCCCTGTCCTGCCGATTTTCGCCTCTGCGCGCTGTCCCACCAGCGGGCTTCGGACCTGGACGCGCAACCGGCCCGGCACCCTGGTGAGGGCGCCGGGCCGGTCCTGATCGATCGGGCTTCGGTCGGGCTCTGGTCAGCTCCGCTCGGTCAGCCTCGCGACCTGCTTACGCGCGGCCTGCTCAGCGGAAGTCTCCCGAGCTGCGGTAGTCGAACTCGTCCAGCGGGACCGCCTGGCCGGAGCCCGTGCCGAACGCACCGTACTCGACGCCGCCGTCCTCGTAGGCACCGACGGAGTACATCGCCGCACGTGCCTCCTCGGTCGGCTCGACCCGGATGTTGCGGTACCGGGAGATCCCGGTGCCGGCCGGGATGAGCTTTCCGATGATGACGTTCTCCTTCAGGCCGACGAGCGAGTCCGACCGGGCGTTGATCGCCGCGTCGGTGAGCACCCGAGTCGTCTCCTGGAAGGAGGCCGCCGACAGCCACGACTCGGTCGCCAGCGACGCCTTGGTGATTCCCATGAGGACCGGGCGGGCCGAGGCCGGCTGGCCACCGGTTTCCACCACCCGACGGTTCTCCGCCTCGAACCGGGCCCGCTCGCAGAGCTCACCGGGCAGCAGGGTGGTGTCGCCCGACTCGAGAACGTTCACCCGCTTGAGCATCTGGCGGATGATGATTTCGATGTGCTTGTCGTGGATCGACACACCCTGCGACCGGTAGACCTCCTGGACCTGGTCCACCAGGTGGAGCTGGACCTGGCGCGGCCCGAGGATGCGCAACACCTCGTGCGGGTCGACGGCACCGTCGACAATCTGGCTGCCGACCTCGATGTGGTCGCCCTCGCGGACCCGCAGGCGCGAACGCCGCGAGACCGGGTAGGCGATCTCGTCGCTGCCGTCGTCCGGCACCACCACGACCTTGAAGGTCTTCTCGGTCTCCTCGATCTTCACCCGGCCGGAGACCTCGGTGATGGGGGCCTTGCCCTTCGGGCTGCGCGCCTCGAACAGCTCGACGACACGCGGCAGACCCTGGGTGATGTCGTCGCCGGCGACGCCACCGCTGTGGAAGGTACGCATCGTCAGCTGGGTGCCGGGCTCACCGATGGACTGCGCGGCGACGATGCCGACGGCCTCACCGACGTCAACCAGCTTGCCGGTGGCGAGCGAGCGCCCGTAGCACTGGGCGCACACCCCCATCCGGGACTCGCAGGTCAGCGCCGAGCGGACCCGCACCTGCTCGATGCCGGCCTCGATGATCTGGCTGATCGCGACGTCCCCGGCGTCGGTGCCGGCGGGCACGATGACCTCGCCGTTCGCGTCGATCGCGTCGGAGGCCAGCGTCCGCGCGTACGCCGAGGTCTCGGCATACCGGTCCCGGACCAGCACCCCGTCGGCGCCCTTGCGGGCGATCCGAGTGAGGATGCCGCGCTCGGTGCCGCAGTCCTCCTCGCGGACGATGACATCCTGGCTGACGTCGACGAGCCGCCGGGTCAGGTACCCCGAGTCCGCGGTGCGCAGGGCGGTGTCGGCGAGTCCCTTACGGGCACCGTGGGTGGAGATGAAGTACTCCAGCACGGTCAGGCCCTCGCGGAAGTTCGCCTTGATCGGCCGCGGGATGATCTCACCTTTCGGGTTGGAGACCAGACCACGCATGCCGGCGAGCTGCCGGATCTGCATCATGTTTCCAGCGGCTCCGGAGTTGACCAGCACGTAGACCGGGTTGGTCTCCGGGAAGTTCTCCTCCATCGCCTCGGCGATCTTGTTGGTCGCCTCGGTCCAGATCTGGACCAGCTCGCTGCGGCGCTCCTCGTCGGACAGGAAGCCGCGGTCGAACTGCTTCTGGACCCGGTCGGCACGCTGCTCGTAGTCGTCGAGGATCTCGGCCTTGTTCGGCGGCGCGACGACGTCCTCGATCGCGACGGTGACCCCGGACCGGGTGGCCCAGTAGAAACCGGCGCTCTTCAGGGCGTCCAGGGTCGCCGCTACCTGGATCTTCGGGTACCGCTCGGCCAGGTCGTTGACGATCGCGGCCTGGGCCTTCTTGTTCAGCTGGGCGTTGATGAAGGGGTAGCCCTCCGGCAGCGCCTCGTTGAGCAGGCAACGACCGAACGTGGTCTCCAGGGTGAACACGTCCCCGGTGACCCAGTCGGCGGGCGGGACCCAGTCCGACGGCGGGGTGGTGTCCCGCAACCGCACCCTGATCTTCGCCTGAAGGGCGACCTCCCGGGCGTCGAAGGCCATCTGCGCCTCGGCGACGCTGGAGAACGACCGCCCCTCGCCGAGCGCCCCCTCGGCCAGGCGGGACAGGTGGAACACCCCGGTCACCATGTCGAGGCTCGGCATCGCCAGCGGCCGGCCCGATGCGGGCGAGAGAATGTTGTTGCTCGACAGCATCAGGATCCGCGCCTCGGCCTGCGCCTCGGCGGACAGCGGCAGGTGCACCGCCATCTGGTCACCGTCGAAGTCGGCGTTGAACGCCGTGCAGACCAGCGGGTGGATCTGGATGGCCTTGCCCTCGACGAGCTGCGGTTCGAAGGCCTGGATGCCGAGGCGGTGCAGGGTCGGCGCCCGGTTGAGCAGCACGGGGTGCTCGGTGATGACCTCCTCGAGCACGTCCCACACGACCGGGCGGGCCCGCTCGACCATCCGCTTCGCCGACTTGATGTTCTGCGCGTGGTTGAGGTCCACCAGGCGCTTCATCACGAACGGCTTGAACAGCTCCAGCGCCATCTGCTTGGGCAGACCGCACTGGTGCAGCTTGAGCTGCGGACCGACGACGATGACCGAACGGCCGGAGTAGTCGACCCGCTTGCCCAGCAGGTTCTGGCGGAACCGGCCCTGCTTGCCCTTGAGCATGTCGGACAGCGACTTCAGCGGGCGGTTACCCGGGCCGGTGACCGGCCGGCCGCGGCGGCCGTTGTCGAACAGCGCGTCGACGGCCTCCTGCAGCATCCGCTTCTCGTTGTTGACGATGATCTCGGGCGCGCCGAGGTCGAGCAGCCGCTTCAACCGGTTGTTCCGGTTGATCACCCGGCGGTACAGGTCGTTGAGGTCCGAGGTGGCGAACCGGCCACCATCGAGCTGCACCATCGGGCGCAGATCGGGTGGGATCACCGGGACGCAGTCGAGCACCATCCCCATCGGGGAGTTGCGGGTGTTCAGGAACGCGGAGACGACCTTGAGCCGCTTGAGCGCGCGGGCCTTCTTCTGCCCCTTGCCGCTGCGGATGGTCTCGCGCAGCGACTCGGCCTCGGCGGCCAGGTCGAAGTCGGCCAGCCGCCGCTGCAGCGCCTCGGCGCCCATACCGCCGTCGAAGTACGCACCGAAGCGGTCGCGCAGCTCGCGATAAAGCAGCTCGTCCGGCTCCAGGTCCTGGACCTTCATGTTCTTGAACCGGTCGAAGACGCGGTCGAGATCGTCGATCTTACGCTGCACCCGGTCCCGGAGCTGGCGCATCTCGCGCTCGGCCGACTCGCGGACCTTGCGTCGCGCGTCACCCTTGGCGCCCTCGGCCTCGAGCTGTGCGAGGTCGGCCTCGAGCCGCTTCTGCCGGACTTCCACGTCGGCGTTCTTCTTGTCCTCGAGCTGCTGCTTCTCGACGCCGATGCGGGCCTCGAGGGTCGGCAGATCGCGGTGGCGGGCGTCCGTGTCCACCTTTGTGATCATGTACGCGGCGAAGTAGATGACCTTCTCGAGGTCCTTCGGCGCGAGGTCCAGCAGGTAGCCGAGGCGGCTCGGGACACCCTTGAAGTACCAGATGTGGGTGACCGGCGCAGCCAGCTCGATGTGGCCCATGCGCTCACGGCGGACCTTGGCCCGGGTCACCTCGACGCCGCAGCGCTCACAGATGATGCCCTTGAACCGGACCCGCTTGTACTTGCCGCAGTAGCACTCCCAGTCCCGGGTCGGACCGAAGATCTTCTCGCAGAAGAGCCCGTCCTTCTCCGGCTTCAGGGTGCGGTAGTTGATCGTCTCGGGCTTCTTGACCTCACCGTGCGACCACTGGCGGATGTCATCCGCGGTGGCGAGACCGATGCGCAGTTCGTCGAAGAAGTTGACGTCCAGCAAGACTGTCGCCTGCTCTCTCTTTCTCGGTCGGGACGCTGGAGTCGGATGGAGCCGCCGGGGGCCTCGCCGCCCATCAGGGCGGGTGCGTCGGACCCCCGGCGTCCGTCAGACCTCCTCGACGCTGCTCGGCTCACGCCGGGACAGGTCGATCCCGAGTTCCTCCGCCGCACGGAAGACGTCCTCGTCGGTGTCACGCATCTCGATCTGCACGCCATCGCTGGAGAGCACCTCGACGTTGAGGCACAGCGACTGCATCTCCTTGATGAGCACCTTGAACGACTCCGGGATACCGGGCTCCGGAATGTTCTCGCCCTTGACGATCGCCTCGTAGACCTTGACCCGGCCCACGACGTCGTCGGACTTGATGGTCAGTAGTTCCTGCAGGGCGTAGGCGGCGCCGTAGGCCTCCAGCGCCCACACCTCCATCTCGCCGAACCGCTGGCCACCGAACTGCGCCTTACCACCCAGGGGCTGCTGGGTGATCATTGAGTAGGGACCGGTCGACCGAGCGTGGATCTTGTCGTCGACCAGGTGCAGCAACTTGAGGATGTAGATGTAGCCGACCGCCACCGGGTAGGGGTACGGCTCACCGGTCCGGCCGTCGAACAGCTTGGCCTTGCCGGAGGAGCCGATCAGCTGGATGCCGTCGCGGTTGGGCAGGGTGGAGTCGAGCAGACCGGTGATCTCCTCCTCGCGGGCACCGTCGAAGACGGGGGTCGCCACATTGGTGCCGGCCGAGGCGGCGTCCGCGCCGATGCCACGCAGCCGCTCCTTCCAGTCCTCGGTGCCGGAGTCGACCTGCCAGCCGGTCTTGGCCACCCACCCGAGGTGGGTCTCCAGGATCTGGCCGATGTTCATCCGCCGAGGCACACCATGCGGGTTGAGCACGACGTCGACCGGGGTCCCGTCCTCGAGGAAGGGCATGTCCTCGGCCGGGAGGATCTTCGCGATGACACCCTTGTTGCCGTGCCGGCCGGCAAGCTTGTCCCCGTCGGTGATCTTTCGCTTCTGGGCGACGTAGACCCGGACCAGCTCGTTGACCCCGGGCGGGAGCTCGTCGCCGTCCTCGCGGGAGNACACCCGCACGCCGATGACCTTGCCGGACTCACCGTGCGGCACCTTCAGCGAGGTGTCACGGACCTCCCGGGCCTTCTCCCCGAAGATCGCGCGCAACAGGCGCTCCTCGGGGGTCAGCTCGGTCTCGCCCTTGGGCGTGACCTTGCCGACCAGGACGTCGCCGGGCGAGACCTCGGCGCCGATCCGGATGATCCCCCGCTCGTCGAGGTCGGCGAGAACCTCCTCGGCGACGTTCGGGATGTCCCGGGTGATCTCCTCCGGGCCGAGCTTGGTGTCGCGGGCGTCGACCTCGTGCTCCTCGATGTGGATCGAGGACAGCACGTCGTCCTGGACGAGACGCTGGGACAGGATGATCGCATCCTCGTAGTTGTGCCCCTCCCACGGCATGAAGGCGACCAGCAGGTTCTTGCCGAGCGCCATCTCACCGTTGTCGGTGCACGGGCCGTCCGCGATGACCTGGCCGGCCCCGACCCGGTCGCCCTCGTTCACGATCGGCTTCTGGTTGATGCAGGTGCCCTGGTTCGACCGGCGAAACTTCGCCAGCCGGTAGGTGCGCCGGGTGCCGTCGTCGTGCATGACGGTGATGTAGTCGGCCGAGAGATCCTCGACCACCCCCGCCTGGGCGCAGACGACCACGTCGCCGGCATCCTTGGCCGCGCGGGCCTCCATCCCGGTGCCGACCAGCGGCGCCTCGGAGCGCAGCAGCGGCACCGACTGGCGCTGCATGTTGGAGCCCATCAGCGCGCGGTTGGCGTCGTCATGCTCGAGGAACGGGATCATCGCGGTCGCCACGGACACCATCTGCCGCGGCGAGACGTCCATGTAGTCGACCTCGTCCGGCGGGATGAACTCGACCTCACCGCCCTTGCGGCGGACCAGGACACGGTCCTCCGCGAACGAGCCGTCGGGCCGCAGCGGGGTGTTCGCCTGCGCCTTGACGTGCCGGTCCTCCTCGTCCGCGGTCAGCCAGTCGATCTGGCCGGTGACCCGGCCGTTCTCCACCTTGCGGTACGGGGTCTCGATGAAGCCGAACGGGTTGACCCGCGCGAACGTCGACAGCGAGCCGATCAGGCCGATGTTCGGGCCTTCCGGCGTCTCGATCGGGCACATCCGGCCGTAGTGGCTGGGGTGCACGTCACGGACCTCGAAGCCGGCCCGCTCCCGGGACAGACCACCGGGGCCGAGCGCGTTCAGGCGGCGCTTGTGGGTCAGACCGGCGAGCGGGTTGGTCTGGTCCATGAACTGCGAGAGCTGGCTGGTGCCGAAGAACTCCTTGATGGAGGCGACGACCGGCCGGATGTTGATCAGGGTCTGCGGGGTGATCGCCTCGACGTCCTGGGTCGTCATCCGCTCGCGGACGACACGCTCCATCCGGGCCAGGCCGAGGCGGACCTGGTTCTGGATAAGCTCGCCGACGGTGCGTATGCGCCGGTTGCCGAAGTGGTCGATGTCGTCGACCTCGTACTCGGCCGGGTCGGCACCCGCGTGCAGCTTGACGACGTACTCGATCGTGCGCACGATGTCGTTCTCGGTGAGGACACCGACGTCGTGGGCAACACCCAGGGAAAGCTTCTTGTTGACCTTGTAGCGACCGACCTTGGCGAGGTCGTAACGCTTCGGGTTGAAGAAGAGGTTCTCCAGCAGGGTCTGCGCCGACTCCCGTGTCGGCGGCTCACCCGGGCGCAGCTTGCGGTAGATGTCGAGCAGCGCATCGTCCTGGCCGGCGGTGTGGTCCTTCTCCAGGGTGATCCGCATCGACGGGAAGTCACCGAACCGCTCGAGGATGCGGGCCTCGTCCCAGCCGAGCGCCTTGAGCAGCACCGTGACGGACTGACGGCGCTTGCGGTCGATCCGCACGCCCACGGTGTCGCGCTTGTCGATCTCGAACTCCAGCCAGGCTCCCCGGGAGGGGATCACCTTGCAGGAGTACAGGTCCTTGTCGGAAGCCTTGTCGAGGCTGCGCTCGAAGTAGACCCCCGGAGAGCGCACGAGCTGACTGACCACCACGCGCTCAGTGCCGTTGATGACGAAGGTGCCCTTCGGGGTCATGAGCGGGAAGTCACCCATGAACACCGTCTGGCTCTTGATCTCGCCGGTGTTGTTGTTGGTGAACTCGGCCGTGACGAACAGCGGGGCCGAGAAGGTCATGTCCTTGTCCTTGCACTCCTCCACGGAGTACTTGGGCGGTTCGAACCGGTGGTCCCGAAAGGACAGTGACATCGAGCCGGAGAAGTCCTCGATCGGGGAGATCTCCTTGAAGACCTCCTCGAGACCCGAGGTGATCGGAACGTCGTCACGGCCGGAATCGATGGCCTCCTGCACCCGCTCCGCCCAGGCGTCACTACCGATCAGCCAATCGAAGGACTGCGTCTGAAGAGCAAGGAGATCCGGGACCTCGAGGGGCTCGATGATCTTAGCGAACGAGATGCGGGAGGAAGAGCGCGAGGCGGCCAAGGTGGTCCTTCCGGTGGCCTGATCGTCGGGCTGGCGTCGCGGACGTCAAGTATCCGTCGGGGAATGGTCAGGTGATCAGTGTCTCGCTACGGTTGTCAGGAACGGCGGCGGGGGGTGCCCCACCGGTGAGATGATGGCCGCGGGACGTGGAGGCCGACCCCCGGGCGTCCTGCGTAGCGGATGTGCGGCCGACAAGCCGACAACGGGCACGCGGAAGCCTCGCCACGGCATGTGCGCGCGGCGACACGAGTGTCCGCTGAGAACAACGGATCGGTGTATGGGCAAGGGTCTCGCTCAGGGTCCTCGGTGTGGCAGCCGTACAGCCGTGCCACACTCCGGCACGACCAGCGCGCCCCCACATCGTCCCGGACTGACCGCGAGTACCGCTCCGGACCACGTAACCGGAACCGCCTCGCGGTGCATACCAGCCCCCGAACAGGGCCGACCATCACCAACGGCACGACGTCGACGAGGCCGATACAACGAGAAGGGCAGCGCAAACTAGCAGTGTAGCCGAAGGGCACACCGCTGGCAAGGACCTGCGTGATGGGACCACGCAGGGAGGACGTAGCGCACCGCATCCGCTCCCGACGAGGGTTCGCAAACTTGATGGAACTCCGATCCACAGAGGCCGTCAACCCCCTTCGGAAAACGTCACGAACGGACCCGACCTGCCCATCTGTGCATCGGGCCGCCTGCGGTGGACCTTTCGGGCCTTCCAGACAGCACGTGCCGGGGCACCGCAGAGGGGTGCCCCGGCACGGGGGTGTCCGCCACGGCCACGCCGGGTGGCCGCAAGGGACGCCCCGTCCGGCGACGGGCATCGCCGGACGGGGCGTCCAGGGCAGCGGGGTGCTGCCAGTACTGCTCGGACTGCCGGTACTTACTTGACGGTGACCGTGGCGCCGGCGCCCTCGAGGGCCGCCTTCGCCTTGTCCGCCGCCTCCTTGGCGACCTTCTCCAGGACTGGCTTCGGAGCCCCGTCGACGAGGTCCTTGGCCTCCTTCAGCCCGAGGCTGGTCAGCGCGCGGACCTCCTTGATGACCTGGATCTTCTTGTCACCGACGGATTCAAGGATGACGTCGAACTCGTCCTGCTCCTCGGCGGCCGGCGCCTCGCCGCCCGCACCACCGGCGGCCGGAGCGGCGGCCACGGCGACCGGAGCCGCGGCGGTGACACCGAAGGTCTCCTCGAACTGCTTCACGAACTCCGAGAGCTCCAGCAGGGTCAGTTCCTTGAAGGCGTCCAGCAGCTCTTCGGTCGACAGCTTCGCCATGGTGGCGGTTCCTTCCTCGTCATGCCTGATTCGGGGTGGCCTGCTCGTGACTGCGAGCGACCTGATTGTGATCTCGGAGCGGCACCATGGTGGCGCCGCTCGGCTATTCGGCGGCAGCCTCGGCGGCCGGCTGCTCGGCGACGCCGGCGGACTGGCCTTCGCGCTGCTCGCGCAGCGCCTCGGCGAGCCGGGCCACCTGGGACAGCGGAGCGGCGAAGAGCCCGACGGCCCCGGCCAGCGTGCCCTTCATCGCCCCGGCCAGCTTCGCCAGCAGGACCTCGCGGGACTCAAGATCCGCAAGCTTGCGAATCTCGTCGGCGGTCATCGGCTTGCCCTCGACGAAGCCGCCCTTGAGCACCAGTGCCGGGTTCGCCCGAGCGAAGTCGCGCAGGCCCTTGGCCGCCTCGACCGGGTCGCCGCTGACGAAGGCGACGGCGGTCGGCCCGACGAACAGGTCGTCGAGTCCGGTGACCCCGGCCTGCTCCGCCGCAATCTTGGTCAGGGTGTTCTTGACCACGGAGTAGCGCGTGCCCTCGCCGAGGGCACGCCGCAGCTCGGTGAGCTGGCTCACCGTCAAACCGCGGTACTCCGTGAGCACCGCAGCGGTCGAGCCACGGAACTCCTCGACGATCTCCGCCACCGCGGCGGTCTTCTCAGCTTTCGCCATGGGGCTCCTTCGGGGTGTCGGCTGGTCATACGGAAACGCCCCTGGAACATGACGAACGCCCCGGCGCAGGCGCACGGGGCGTGAAGGGCGGCGGTGGCGCTACCGGGTGTGTCACCCGGCTGCGTGCATCCGTCACGGAACTTCCCGTCCGTCACCTGCGCGGGCCGCCCGGGNAACCCGGGGCCTTCGGCCGTCGGTCGAACCGGACGAGGAGTGGCCCTCGACGGGAACGGAGACGGCAACCAGCGGTCTTCGGTGTGGAACTGGATATCAGTGTACGCGACTGTTCGTCGCTGTTCTCGCCCCTGTTCGCTCGCCCGGCGGCCGCACGCATGGCTTCGTGCGGCGATGCCTCCGGACGAGCGAGAGCCGCCGGACGGCTCGGATCAGGCGGCGGCACCCTCGTCGAGAAGGTTGCGGGTGCGGTTCGGGTCGACCGGGATACCCGGGCCCATGGTGGTCGTGAAGGTGATCTTCTTCAGATACCGGCCCTTGGCCGCGGACGGCTTCACCCGGACGATCTCATCCAGGGCAACCGTGTAGTTCTCGATCAGCTGGGTGTCGGTGAAGTTCGTCTTCCCGATGACGATGTGCAGGTTACCCTGCTTGTCCACCCGAAAGTTGATCTTTCCGCCCTTGATGTCGGAGACGGCCTTGCCGATGTCCAGCGTCACGGTGCCGGTCTTAGGGTTCGGCATCAGGCCGCGGGGGCCCAGGACCCGAGCGATCCGACCAACCTTCGCCATCTGATCGGGCGTCGCGACGGTCGCGTCGAACTCCAGGAAGCCCTCCTGGATCCGGGCGACCAGGTCATCGCTACCGACGATGTCGGCCCCGGCCGCGCTCGCCTCAGCGGCCTTCTCCCCGGCTGCGAAGACAGCGACGCGGGGGGACTTCCCGGTGCCGTGCGGCAGGTTGACCGTGCCACGGACCATCTGGTCGGCCTTGCGAGGGTCGACCCCGAGCCGGATCGCAACCTCGACCGTCGCGTCGTACTTCGTCGTCGAGGTCTGCTGCGCGAGGCGGACCGCCTCCAGCGGGCTGTAGAAGTTCTCCGGGTTGATCTTCTCGGCCGCGGCACGGTAGGCCTTGCTGCGCTTCATACTGTCTGTCTCCTCGTGGTGATGGCGGACGGCCGTCGAAGGGACGCGGCGACGTGGACACATCCTGTCCACCCGGCACCTGCGCCCGGCCGCCCTCCCACTGGTCGGTCCGGTGGTGGGGGGAACGCGAGGGCGTACTACTCGCCGACCGTGATACCCATGGATCGAGCGGTGCCGGCGATGATCTTCTCGGCGGCCTCGATCGAGGTGGCGTTGAGGTCCGGGAGCTTGGTCTGGGCGATCTCGCGGATCTGCGCCGTGGTGAGCTTGGCAACCTTGTCCCGGTGCGGGGTGCCACTGCCCTTCTCCACGCCCGCGGCCTTGAGGATGAGCCGCGCGGCCGGCGGGGTCTTCGTGACGAAGGTGAAGGACCGGTCGTCGTAGACGGTGATCTCGACCGGCACGACGTTGCCGGCCTGCGACTCGGTCGCCGCGTTGTACTGCTTGCAGAACTCCATGATGTTCACGCCATGCTGACCCAGCGCGGGGCCGACCGGCGGCGCCGGGGTGGCCTTGCCGGCGTTGATCTGGAGCTTGATGATCGCAGTGATCTTCTTCTTCTTGGGAGGCATGTGCTCGTCTTCCTACCGGGGTTCTACGGAGCGGATCAGATCTTCGCGACCTGATTGAACTGCAGCTCGACGGGCGTCTCCCGACCGAAGATCGAGACCAGCACCTTCAGTCGCTGGGCGTCGAGGTTGATCTCGCTGATGGTCGCCGGGAGCGTGGCGAAGGGGCCGTCCATGACGGTGACGGACTCGCCGACCTCGAACTCCTGCACCCGGACGGTCTCGACCTTCTTCTCCTTCGGCACAACCGGGGCGAGGATCGAGAGGACCTCCTCCCGGCGCAGCGGGGAGGGCCGGTTGGTGAGCCCGACGAACCCGGTCACACCCGGGGTGTTACGGACCGCCGACCACGACTGATCGGTCAGATCCATCCGGACGTAGATGTAACCCGGGTACTTCTTCTGCTGGACAAGCTGCCGCTTGCCGTTCTTGACCACCGGGACCTCCTCGGTGGGCACCTCGATCTGGAAGATGTAGTCCTCCATGTTGAGGCTGGAGATCCGGGTCTCGAGATTGGTCTTGACCTTGTTCTCGTACCCCGCATAGGAGTGCACGACGTACCACTCGCCAGGCGCGTCCTCGATCGCCCGCCGCAGGTCGGCATCGTCGTCGTCGGCATCGTCGTCGGTCAGGGCCGGCGGCACCGTCCCGACCGCCGGGGAGACCGGGAAAGCACCCTCGGGGGTGGGATCGGCCTCGGGGGTGGGATCGGCCTCGGCGGTGGGATCGGCCTCGGCGGTGGCGTAGACGTCGCCGAGCTCGGCGCCGGCGTCCGTGCTCGCCACCTCGTCGTGCTCGAACGCCGCGAGGGGATCGA
The DNA here is from genome assembly GCF_000733325.1 of Frankia sp. Allo2. NCBI lineage: Bacteria > Bacillati > Actinomycetota > Actinomycetes > Frankiales > Frankiaceae > Frankia > Frankia sp. Allo2. Next base: position 191,377 of record NZ_JPHT01000002.1, on the reverse strand, counting down.
GACGGGCGAGGGCCTCCCCCTGCTCGGAGGAGGCGTGCTCGGGCGACTGGGACACGCGGACGATCCTTACTCTCGTGAACACTTCTGCTGCTGTGGACCCGCGAAGCGGCGCTGCGCGGGCGTGGGGCCGGACGGGCAGCCAGCTCGCCGATGGGCAGCTCCAGCGACCACCGCCTGCTTCGGCCCCGGCCTGTCCGGCGGTGGGACCCGTCAGCCGAAGATCGCGAGGACCGCCTTCGTGAGGCCGAAGTCGAGGGTAGCCACGAACGCCGTCATCACGCTGACGAAGACAAGCACGACCAGCACATAGGTGATCAGCTCACTCCGCCCGGGGTAGACGACCTTCCGCAACTCCGCCATGACCTCGCGGATGAACACAAGTGGCCGATACCGACGTCGACCCGCGGCACGCGTAGCCCGCTTGGGGCGCGGTGCCGCGTCACGGGTATCGGTCGCCACTCAACTCCACCCACTCCGTCATCGAACCAGCGTCATCGAACCAGCCAACTGTCGAACAGCGCAGGGGCGACAGGACTCGAACCTGCAACCGCCGGTTTTGGAGACCGGTGCTCTACCAATTGAGCCACGCCCCTAGACACACACCCGGATCCTTGCGACCGCTACGCCACCATACCCCGGCTATGCGCTACGTAGCGCATAGCCCAGCCGCACGGCGATGTACCGGAATGGGTACCCGAGCGGATCGAGCATACCCCTTTGCCGCCTGGACTCCGCGTACGGCGATCGCGTCGAGGGGGTAGCGGGGGGCGAGGGGGCTGGCAGCCTGTCACGGAGGTTCGAATGGATGCGGCCGGACGGGCCGGAGGACCGTTGCCGGAGGGTCCGGACGGATCCCACGGTACGTCCGACGTGCATCCGACACGCGTGTGACAGCCGTGGCAGCATGGCGGCCATGAGCAGGATCTCGCACCGCATCGGGGGAATCGCCCCCTCCGCAACGCTCGCCGTCGACGCCACCGCCAAGGCGATGCGCGCCGCGGGCCGCGACGTGNTCGGGTTCGGCGCCGGGGAGCCGGACTTCCCAACCCCGGACCACATCGTCGCCGCCGCCGNGAAGGCATGCCGTGAGCCCCGCATGCACCGCTACAGCCCGGCCGCGGGCCTGCCGGAGCTGAAGCAGGCCATCGCCGAGAAGACCGCCCGAGACTCGGGGGTGATCGTCTCGCCGAGCCAGGTCCTGGTGACCAACGGCGGCAAGCAGGCTGTCTACGCGGCGTTCGCGACGCTGCTCGACCCGGGGGACGAGGTGCTCCTGCCCGCCCCGTACTGGACGACCTACCCGGAGTCGATCCGGCTGGCCGGGGGTGTCCCGGTCGACGTCGTCACCGGTCCGGAAGCCGGGTACCGGGTGACGGTGGAACAACTGGAGGCGGCACGCACCCCGCGGACCAAGGTTCTGCTGTTCAACTCCCCGTCGAACCCGACCGGCGCCGTCCACACCCCCGAGGAGGTCCGCGCGATCGGACGGTGGGCCGAGCAGGCCGGGATCTGGGTCATCAGCGACGAGATCTACGAGCATCTGGTCTACGGCGAGACAAGGTTCGCCTCCGTTCTCGCCGAGGTACCTGAGCTCGCCGAACGCTGCATCATCGTCAACGGGGTCGCGAAGACCTACGCGATGACGGGATGGCGGGTCGGTTGGCTGGTCGGGCCGGCGGACGCCGTAGCCGCCGCGACCAACCTCCAGTCCCACGCGACGTCGAACGTCTCGAACGTCGCCCAGGCCGCCGCGCTTGCCGCGGTCGCCGGCCCGCTGGATGCGGTCGCCACGATGCGCACCGCCTTCGACCGCCGCCGGCAGACGATGCACCGCCTGCTGTCGCAGACGCCCGGGATCCGCTGCCCACTGCCCGACGGGGCGTTCTACTGCTATCCGTCGGTGCGGGACGTGCTCGGGCGCACCCTGCGCGGCCGTATCCCCACCACGTCCGCGGATCTGTGCCAGCTGATCCTCGAGGAGGCTGGGGTCGCGATCGTGCCGGGTGAGGCCTTCGGCACTCCCGGCTTCGCCCGGCTGTCCTACGCGCTGAGCGACGACGATCTCGTCAAGGGAGTCAGCCGCCTCTCCGCCCTGCTCGCCGAGGCGGCCTGAGGCCGCCGGGCGGCTCAGCGGCCGGACCTGCCGCGCGGCAGGCCTCAGCGCAGCCGGACGGTCGCCCGGGCCGCCATCAAGACCTTTTTTCCGTCGCATCGGGTGGTGAGATTCACCACCACCAGGTTGTCGTCGAGCTTCTTCTCGACCATGCCACGCACGGACACCGTCGCGCCGGCGCCGTCGTCGGGCACGATCACCGGGGAGGAGAACTTCACCCCGAACTCGACCACGGCGCCCGGGTCCCCGAGCCAGTCCGTGACCAACCGCGCGGCCGTCGCCATGGTCAGCATGCCGTGCGCCAGCACTCCCGGTAGGCCGGCCTCGGCGGCCGCCCGATCGCTCCAGTGAATGGGGTTGAAGTCGCCGGACGCACCGGCATACCGGACAAGATCATCCCGACGCAACGGGAAAAGTCGCTCCGGCAGCTCGGTGCCGACCTCGACGTCGTCGTAGCTCACCGTGGCGGTCATCGTTCTCCAGATCGTGAGGACGCCCGGGGTCGCCCGGAACGTGCGCAACGCGCGGTCGCCGGAGCCGAGCGGGGCCGGTGGGACTCCGACAACCCTGTCGGCAAAGGTGTCATTGGCGCCTCGGCGGAGCCGTCCCGCGCGAGACCAGCCCACACACGCCGGTGGCGACCTGCTCTCCGTAGATCGTGGCGAACTGGTAGTTGACGACGAGCACCTCGTTGGTCCCCACGGACCGGATGCCGGTCAGGGTCGAGGTGCAGATCAGCTCGTCGCCGGCCACCACCGGCCGAAGCAACACGAAACGTTCCTCGCCGTGGACGACCAGAGAGAAGTCGAGGCCGAGCTCCGGATCGTCGGTGGGCACCCCGAGGGTTCCGGGGATCACTGTGATGAGGAACGTGGGTGGAGCCACGAGATCGGGATAACCAGCGGCCTTCGCGGCCTCCAGATCGTGGTACAGCGGGTTGTCGTCCCCGATCGCTTCGGCGAACCTCCGGATGTGCTCGCGCCCGACCTGGAACGGGGCGGGGGAAACCGAGCTTCGTCCCACGAAGTCCTGATTGAGCGGCATCGCAACTCCGATCGCGCCATCAGCGGGATGACCAGGGTGTCTCTACGTGGTTACCACATCGCCCGCCATCGGTCGATAATCTTGGCTGGCATGCCAGGAAGCCGGCCAAGGACTTCCCTGACCGGCTACCGGTGCGGAACGTAGATACGTGCACGGAGGATTCAGCGACTCCGCCCGTCCAGGTGGGGACGGGCGCCCGGACGCGCCGATGGGCAGCCGCCGGAGCAACGTCAGCGCGTCTCGCGGTGCTCCGTGTGCTTGCCGCAGTTCGGGCAGAACTTCTTCAGTTCGAGGCGGTCCGGGTCGTTGCGACGGTTCTTGCGCGTGATGTAGTTCCGGTGCTTACACACCTGACACGCCATCGTGATCTTCGGGCGTACGTCAGTGGCGGCCACGGCGTGATGCCTCTTCCTAAGTCGGTTGCTGAACAGGTCAGGCGGCGCGGCGAACCGCGATCCCGCACGGGCTCCGCGGTAGGCCGCACACTGCTGGTAGCGGTGGCCGGACTTGAACCGGCGACACAGCGATTATGAGCCGCTTGCTCTGCCAGACTGAGCTACACCGCTAGGATGGTCCACCTGCTTGCGGCGGCCCGACCAACATCTTACCCCGCGGGAGGACCGGCGGACATCCCCCCGGACACGAACCCACCCGAAGGCGGAACGTGGAGCCCCTTTACGGAATCGAACCGTAGACCTTCTCCTTACCATGGAGACGCTCTGCCGACTGAGCTAAAGGGGCGAGGCCGCGGAGCTCAGGTTACACGACGACAGGCGGGGTTGGGTGACCCCCTCACCCACTTCGTCCCCGAACCCGCCGGTCCTCCCGGCGACCGGTCCTCCCGGCGACCGGCGTGAGGGCCCCCGCTGGCCCCGTCGGCGCTACGCCGGCCGGAAACGACCCCCCTGCCCTGACCGCCAGGTCCGCCCCATGACACGCCAGTACGCCCGACCCTCACTCCGTTCCATCGAAACATGCGGAGATTGCCGACGGGAACAACTATCCGTAGCGACCTACCTGGACGCCACTCACACTGATAGCTGTAAGTAATCTCTTCGATGCTTAGCGTGTGGAGCACCCGTTGGTGCGCCGCTGCCGGCGTGGCCAACCGCCTGGCGAGCCTCCCCAGCATCGCCTCCCGAGCATCGAGGGTTGCCCATGCGTCCTATGCACCGTTCCAGCCGGTATCCGACGACACGCGAGGTCCGGCCCGGTCCCACCGCCGGCGACACCGTGCCTACGACCACCACCCTGCCGACCACCACCCCCACGTCTGGCCACCCGGATGAAGAAGGCCACGGCCCTCCTCCGGGGTCGACGCGGCGGCGGGTCGACACCCGCCCGTCCCTGCTGCCAATCCCCCTCCCCCGGCGGGTGACGAGCATCGCGGCGCTGGCCATCACCGCGGGGGCGTTGACCGCGACCACCGGAGTCGCCCAGGGCGCGGTGCCGTCCCCGACCTGGCCACGGGGGATCGACGTGGCCTCCTGGCAGCATCCCGGCGGCGGCCCCATCGACTGGACCGCAGCGCGCGGCTCCGGCCTGAGCTTTGCGATCATTAAGGCCACCGAAGGACCGAACTACACCAATCCGTACTTTGCCGCGGACCGGGACGCGGCCGCCAAAGCCGGTCTGGTGGTCGGGGCCTATCACTACGCGCGGCCGGCGCGGCCGATCTCGACCGCGGTGGACCAGGCACAGCGCTTCATCACGGTGAGCGGGCTGACCCGCGCCGCCGGGCAGCTGGCCCCCGTGCTCGACCTCGAGGACGACGGAGGACTCGATCCCGCCGCGCTGGCCGCCTGGACGCGGGCGTTCCTCGAGAAGATCGAGACCGAGACCGGCCGGGCGCCCATCCTCTACACGTACCGCTCGTTCTGGACCAAGAAGCTGGCGGACAACCACAGCTTCGCCCGGTATCCGTTCTGGTTCGCCATCTACAACAACAAGGCGACCCCGGGCTGGCTGCCCGGCGGCTGGACCAAGTGGGCGCTGTGGCAGTACACCTCGAGTGGAAATGTCCCGGGGATCATGGGAAATGTCGATCTGAACGTGCTGTGCTGCACGCTGACCGCGCTCGCCGCACAGGCCGACGGCACCCGCAGCGAGATCGAGAAGTGGTACGCGACCGCCGGGCTGACCCGCCTGGCCGTTGGGACGCCCGTCGACAGCGAACTGCCCGCCGGCGGTGGCGGTCGCTGGCAGCGTTACTCCAACGGCCTGGCCTTCTGGTCCGTGGCGACCGGCGTACAGGCCCTGCACGGATCCATCGCGACGAAGTTCCTGGAGCTGGGCGGAACGAACAGCTTCCTGCGCCGGCCGGTGAGCGGTGTCGAGTACGCCACGGCCCCGGAGACGCTTCAGGCGAAGTTCCAGGGTGGCTGGATCTACTGGCACCCGGCCATCGGCGCGCACGAGGTCCACGGCCGCATCCTGCGGACCTATCTGGGCCTCGGTGGCACGACGTCGAGCCTCGGGCTTCCGATCACCGACGAGTACTCGGTCCCGGGCGGACGGGAGNGCACCTTTCAGTTCGGCAAGCTCCGCTGGAGCGCGGCGACGAACGCGGTCACGACACTGCCGGCCGGCAAGAACGGCACCGGCAAGAGTGGCGTGGGTGTGGCGGGTGGCGCCGGCACCGCTCCCTGATCGTGTCCCGGGCCGGAGAGAACCGCCTCCGGCCCGACGGACACAACGATGGGTGACGGCGGCCTACCGTGGGTATCGCACCTACGCGGCGGAGAGGTGGTCGTATGACTACCGAACAACGACGGACCGCACCATGCGGGCAGAGCGATCCGCCGCGAGTACGACCGGGGAGGATGAGATGGCAGGAACACGGGTGGCACGCCCGCTGAACGGATGGCTCACCTTCGCCGCCGTCATCATGTTCATCGTCGGCTTCCACAACCTGATCTACGGCATTGCGTCCCTGCGCGACTACACCGTCGTGGTGAACAACCTCAACGGCGGGACCAGCGTGATCTACGCCGACACCACCTTCTGGGGCTGGTTGTGGATCGTGGTCGGCGTCGTCGAGATACTGATCGCCTTCGGCATCGCGGCCCGTAACGAGGCCGCCCGCTGGGGAGGGGTCGCAATCGCGACGATCAACGCCATCGGGCAGCTGGCGTTCCTTGCGGCGTTCCCGGTCTGGTCCGTCGTCATCATCGCGATCGACGTAGTCGTCATCTACGTACTGTGCACCTACGATGCTCCTCGGGCCAGAGCCGGGTACGAGGAGCCGTATCCGAGCGACCAGGCCGGGGTCTCCGCCGGGCGTGAGGCCGGAGTCGGTCGCCTCACCGAGACCGGTGGCACCCGGGTGACCTCCGGGGGCGGCGTCCGGCGCGAAGAGGGTCCGCGGCCGCCCACCACCGGCTGAACGGCGGCTCGCGGTCAGGCGGTCAGCTCGCGGTTAGGGTGCCGGATCGGCCAGCCCCGCCCGCCAGGTGGCGCACCGCAGGGCGTAGTCGGTGAGATGACGGTCGGCGAAGACCCGGGCGTCCCAGTTCTCCGGCATCGCCTCGGCGAGATCACGCCAAAGGTAGGCCATGGCGGGTAGCCCGTCGGTCAGGAGCAGCGGACGGGTCTCGTAGGCCTCGCCTTCGAAGGCATCGAGGATCGCCCGTTCCCGTGCGGCAAGCCCCAGGAGGACGAGGCCGGCGGTGGCCCGATCCGGCCCGTCCGCCTCGGCCGTGGGCACGAGGCCCGGATAGAGCCGACCACGCAGCCGGGCGGCCCGCCAGCCGGTGACCGTGGCGGGCCCCACCTCGGGTACGCGTCCGATGAGCGCCCGCACGACCTCGGGGAACAGCAGCGTCCCGTAGACGAACAGCGGGACCGCGCGCTCCGCCTCAGCCGATGACATGAGGCAACGGTAGTGCCCCGGCCATGGCGGCCCATGGGTGACCGTCCACGGCCGGCATCCCGGCGGGGAACCGGTCCTAGAGTGAGCAGACGTGAACGACAACGCGGCGCTGGCCGCCCAGGTTCGGACTGCTTCCCAGCTGACCGGGACATTCCTGCTCCGGTCGGGCCGGACAAGCACCGAGTACTTCGACAAGTACCTCTTCGAAGCCGACCCGGCGCTGCTCGCTGCGGTGGTGGCCGGGCTCACCGAACTGGTGCCGCCCGGCGCGGAGATCCTCGCCGGACTCGAACTCGGCGGAGTGCCCCTCGTGACTCTGCTCTCCCAGCGCACCGGTCTNCCCGCCCGGTTCGTCCGGAAGAAGGCCAAAGAATACGGCACCCGACGCATCGCGGAGGGCGGCGACGTCACCGGACGCCACGTCGCCCTCGTCGAGGACGTGGTCACCTCCGGTGGTGCCGTGCTCGACGCGACCCGGGTACTGCGGGATGCCGGAGCGGTCGTGGAACACGTGCTCTGTGTGATCGACCGGCAGGAGGGCGGCCGGGAGAGACTCGCCGAGCTCGGTCTGACGTTGCATCCCGTCCTGACCCGGGCGGACCTGGAGGCCGCAGCCGCGGACACCTGACCGCCCGGCGACGAGGACCATCCGCGGCCGCACATCCACAGGCCCGGAGCGATGCTCCGGGCCTGTGGATCCGAGCCCGTGTAGAAGCATGANCCCCGGGAACTCCGGGATGGTGGCAGGTGATGGATTCGAACCATCGTAGGCTGAGCCGACGGTTTTACAGACCGCTCCCTTTGGCCGCTCGGGCAACCTGCCGTCGTAGAGGAGCATACCGGTCCCGACGGAGCATCGTGATGCCGCACCGCCCCGCTGCGGCCGCCGACGATCGATTACAACGGTGAGTAGCGGCTCACGAAACGAAGGCCGCGCACCACGATCACGCACAGCACTCGACTCCACACGATCCTCACCCACATCGAACCGACCAGGAGGTCCGCACACGTGGCAGATCCATCCTTCGACATCGTCAGCAAAGTTGACGCCCAGGAGATAGACAACGCCGTCAACCAGACGGTCAAGGAAATCCGGACCCGCTTCGACTTCCGTGACACCGGCGCATCCGCGACGCTGTCCGGCGAGTCGATTCTGCTTGTAGCGAACACGGACGAGCGGGTCAAGGCGGTGCTCGACGTACTGCAGGAGAAGTTCGTCAAACGCGGCATTTCCCTCAAGGCCCTGACCTTCGACGAGCCCAAGCCGTCGGGCAAGGAGTTCCGGTTGCCCGTCACCGTTCAGCAGGGCATCGCGGAGGACAAGGCCAAGGCCATCGCCAAGAAGATCCGGACGGATGGCCCGAAGGGGGTACAGGCCCAGATTCAGGGTGATCAGCTACGGGTGACCGGGAAGAAGCGCGATGACCTGCAGCGCGTGATCCAGATACTCAAAACCGAGGACTTCGAAGTTCCCCTCCAGTTCGTCAACTACCGCTGACGCGACGGAAAAGCTGGAGACAGGGTGCACCCCGCCCGATGGGGGGTTTCGGGCGGGGTGCTTGCGGCGGAACCTGGGGGGTTTGCTCCGCCGCGGTCCTGGTTGTGAACCGACGCCGTTTCGGCCGGCAGTTCGCGGTTAAAGCGTACTCCGAGTACTTCGGGGTGTTACCGCGACGACGCGCCGCGGACAACATCGTGGCCATCGGGCCCGGTCACCGATACGGATTCATGCGTGACATCTGTTCGAGACGCTCGATCCGCTCGTTCATGGGCGGATGGGTGGAGAACAGCTTCCCGACCCCCCCACCCCGGAACGGATTTGCAATCATGAGCGCGGCGGCGGGACCGAGCTTGGAGGTCTGCGGCAGGGGCCGCGCCGCGGTGCCGGCGTCCAGCTTGCGCAACGCGTTCGCCAGCCCGATCGGGTCACCGGTGAGCGTCGCGCCGGACTCGTCGGCCTGGTACTCCCGGGACCGACTGATCGCGAGCTGGATGATCGTCGCCGCGACGGGACCCAGGATCATCAGCAGCAGAAGCTCGAAGATGCCGGGACCGTCCTCATCGTTCCGCCCACCGAAAATAGCCAGGAACTGGGCCATGTTCGCCAGATAGACGATAACACTGGCGAGGGCACCGGCCACCGATGCGATCAGGATGTCCCGGTTGTAGACGTGGCTGAGCTCGTGACCGAGAACGCCGCGTAGCTCACGATCGTCCATAATCTCCATGATGCCCTCAGTGCAACAGACCGCCGCGTTTCGCGGGTTACGGCCGGTAGCGAAGGCGTTGGGCGCCCGGGTCGGGCTGAGGTACAGCCGCGGCATGGGCATCCGGGCATTGCGGGCGAGATCCCCGACGATCGCGTAGAGCCGGGGCTGCTCGACCTGCGTCACGGGATAGGCCCGCATGGCCCGCAGGGCTATCCGGTCAGAGAAGAAGTAGGCGAAGCCGTTCATACCGACCGCGAGCACGAGCGCGATGACCAGACCTCCGCGCCCGAACAGCGAACCCACCACGATGATGGCGGCGGACAGCACGCCCAGCAGCAGCGCGGTCTTCAGACCGTTGAAGTGGCGGTGTGGCATGGCGATCGAGTGTCCGTCCTGTCGAACCGGTACACCTGTCTCAACGCGACGGCGCTGGCCGAACGTTCCCGTCGGACGTGTGGCCGCCGCCCCCGACCCGTACGGCTGCCGGCCCGCGGCGGGCCTCGCCCGGTCGGTCGCCGGGCTCGTCCGGGACGGCTTCGCGCAGGCGTGCGACCACGGCCGGGGCGAGCAGCCCGACCCGTTCGAGCTCCTCCGCGGTGAAGATCGCCAATCGTCGGTACACGGCGGCGATCTGTGGATCCAGCCGGTCGAGCGCGGTCAGATGTGCCACGACGGTGCCGAGATCACCGCGTCGCACCGGTCCGGTCGACGCCGACCAGCCGTCGGTCAGGGTGTTCGCCAGCGATGCCCGCAGCAGCGGACCGAGCGCCGCGGCCGGATCCGGCACGCCCGCCGCGGCCAGCACCTCGCCGGCAGCTGCCACCAGGGTGGTCAGGAAGTTCCCGCCGAGCACGAGAGAGGCGTGGTAGAGATCCCGCCGGTCATCCGCGACGGGCAGAGCGATGCCGCCGACGTCGGTGACCAGGCGGCGGGCCAGCCCCTCGGCCACGGGATCGGCGGTGATCCCGAACGGGACACCGACGAGGAGACCGGAGTCCTCGATGATCCCCGGCAGGGTCATGATCGGATGAAGCGCGATACGGGCCGCGCCCACGTCACCGCCTGCCGCCAGGACGCCCAGGCCGTGGCGCCCACTGAGATGCACGAGTGTCCGGCCGGGTCCGACGGCTCCCGCCGCGACCAGGTCCGTGACGACCGGCCCGATCGCGTCATCGGGCACGGAGACGAGGAGGACCTCGGCCCGCCCGGCGACCTCGGCCACCCCGCCGACCCCCGCGTCCGGAAACAGGTTCACGGCCCTCGATCGGTGCCGCGGCGAGCGCACTCCCACGGCCACCACCGGATATCCGGCCGCTGCCAGAGCGAGGCCCAGCGCCGTGCCGGCCCGGCCCGGCCCGACGATTCCCACCTTCTCCCGCGGCCCGGCCTCCCGCGGCCCGGCACTCGCCGCCGTGGACAAAGGTGCGGCGTCGGGTCGACCGTCATCCGGGCCGCTCGCGGCATCCGACTGCTCGTGCGGGCGATGCGTCATGTCCCGATGCTCCCCGTTCCGGAGCCGGCCGCTTCCGAGGGGGCCGCCCCTGATACCTGACCACCCGCCGACCCCGGCCGCCCGCACAGCCAGCATGCCCCGATGCCGGGCCTCACCGGACATACAGCCACAAGCCACCAAATAGCTACAATCGGTAACATCGCGGATCGGGCCAGGTCGCCGGCAAGAGCGAGCTCACCACTCCGGGCGCCCGACGTAAAGATCACCCTGTCGATTCCCTGACAGGCCGGGCCTCCCCCGAAATTGTGGAAAGCATTACCGGAAGCGCATTGAACCGGATCCGGCCGATCACCTCCATCGGGCGGTACACCCCTTCTGACCAGCGATATCAGGGTCAAGACACGCCAGCCGGACGATCGCAACGACAAAGACTATATACGTAGAGTTGGCAAACAATCACCATACGGCGCGACGGCTACGGAGACCGAGGTCGATCGTCGATCGTCGACGAGGATGGAGCGATCGAACTCGGCGGCACGGTGCGCGCGCATCATTGATACGGCCGGTAGGCTGGAACGGTACCCGAGGAGGTCACTGAAGGTGTCAGAGCAGGTCAGGGAGAGGGAGACCCGCCGGCTCGACCGGGTCGTCGTGCGCTTCGCGGGCGACTCCGGCGACGGTATGCAGCTCACCGGAGAACAGTTCACCAGCGAGACGGCAGCATTCGGCAATGACCTGTCGACGCTTCCGGACTTCCCTGCCGAAATCCGCGCCCCAGCCGGCACGCCGGCCGGTGTGTCCGGCTTCCAGCTACATTTTTCCGATCACGACATTCTCACCCCGGGTGACGCACCGGACGTACTGGTTGCAATGAACCCGGCGGCCCTGAAGGCGAATCTGAAGGATCTGCCGCCGGGGGCCAATCTCATTGTCAACACCGATGCATTCACCGGCGGCAACCTCAAGAAAGCCGGCTATACGACGGATCCGCTGACCGACGGCACGCTGGATGCCTACACGGTGCATCGGGTGCCGCTCACCTCGATGACCATCAACGCGGTGCACGCCGCCGAGGGTGTCGGCGCCGGGGTCAACAAGAAGGAGGCCGAACGAGCGAAGAACATGTTCGCCCTGGGCCTCATGAGCTGGCTGTACCACCGGCCGACCGAGAGCACCGTCGGCTTCCTGGAGAAGAAGTTCGCCAAACGGCCCGAGATCGCCGCGGCGAACGTCGCGGCCTTCCGTGCCGGCTTCAACTACGGCGAGACCACCGAGTCCTTCTCGGTCACCTACGAGGTGGCGCCGGCCCGGATGAAGGCTGGTACCTACCGACGGATCACCGGGAACACGGCATTGTCCTACGGTCTGATCGCCGCCGGCGAGCTGACCGGCCTGCCGGTGTTCCTCGGCTCCTACCCGATCACCCCGGCCTCGGACATCCTGCACGAGCTGAGCCGGCACAAGCGGTTCGGCGTGCGGACCTTCCAGGCCGAGGATGAGATCGCCGGCATCGGCGCCGCGCTCGGTGCCTCCTTCGGCGGATCACTCGGCGTGACGACGACCTCCGGCCCGGGTGTCGCGCTCAAAAGCGAGACCATCGGCCTCGCGGTCAGTCTCGAACTGCCGCTCGTGATCGTCGACATCCAGCGCGGCGGCCCGTCCACCGGCCTGCCCACCAAGACCGAACAGGCCGATCTACTCCAGGCGATGTTCGGCCGCAACGGCGAGGCTCCGGTTCCGATCGTCGCGCCGCGCTCCCCGGCGGACTGCTTCAACGCCGCGATCGAGGCCGCCCGCCTGGCTACCAAGTACCGCACGCCGGTGTTCCTGCTCTCCGACGGCTACCTGGCGAACGGCTCGGAGCCGTGGCTGCTGCCGACCCGCTCGGAGCTGCCGGACCTGAGCGTCGCCTTCGCCACCGAGCCGAACCACACCGGGCCGAAGGGGCCGGAGTTCTGGCCCTACCTGCGTGATCCGGAGACCCTCGCCCGGCCGTGGGCAGTCCCCGGCACGGCGGGCCTGGAGCACCGCATCGGCGGCATCGAGAAGTCGGACGGCCAGGGTGCCATCTCCTACGATCCGGCCAACCACGACCGGATGGTGCGGCTGCGCGCGGCGAAGATCGACGGTATCGCGAACGATGTCGCGCCACTGGAGGTGGAGGACCCGTCCGGGCAGGCCCGGCTGCTCGTCCTCGGCTGGGGCTCCACCTACGGCCCGATCGCGGCCGGCTGCCGCCGGGTCCGCGCCAAGGGCATGCACGTCGCTCAGGCACACCTGCGTCATCTCAACCCCTTCCCCGCCAACACCGGGGACATCCTGCGGTCGTATGACAAGGTGCTGATTCCCGAGATGAACCTCGGGCAGCTAAGGACCCTGATCCGGGCCGAGTACCTCGTCGACGCGATCGGCTACAACCAGGTTCGCGGGCTGCCCTTCAAGGCCGCGGAGCTGGCGGGCGTCTTGGAGGACGTGATCAACCAGTGACCGTCACGACGAATCGCAGCGGCATCAGTAACCGGCTGCTCGACCTGGTGCCGGCCGCGCCGGCCCAGCAGAGCCGCAAGGACTTCACCTCCGACCAGGAAGTGCGGTGGTGCCCGGGATGTGGCGACTACGCCATTCTCGCCACCGTCCAGGGGTTCCTGCCTGATCTCGGGGTGGCCCGGGAGAACATCGTCTTCATCTCCGGAATCGGCTGTTCCTCACGGTTCCCGTACTATCTGCAGACGTACGGGATGCACTCCATTCACGGCCGGGCACCGGCGATCGCCACCGGGCTCGCCGCCTCCCGTCCCGACCTGTCGGTCTGGGTCGTCACCGGGGACGGCGACGCCCTGTCGATCGGTGGGAACCACCTGCTGCACGCGCTGCGCCGCAACGTCAACCTGAAGATCCTCATGTTCAACAACCGGATCTACGGACTGACGAAGGGGCAGTACTCCCCCACGTCCGAGATCGGCAAGATCACCAAGTCGACGCCGTTCGGCTCGCTGGACCGGCCGTACAACCCCGTGTCGCTGGCGCTGGGGGCGGAGGCCACGTTCGTCGGACGGTCCATCGACTCCGACCGGGCGCACCTGACCTCGGTGCTGCGCGCGGCCGCGGAGCACCCCGGCACCGCCTTCGTGGAGATCTTCCAGAACTGCAACATCTTCAACGACGGCGCCTTCGACCCGCTCAAGGACCGGACCAGCCGGGACGACGTGACGCTGAAGCTGGCCCACGGCGAGCCCCTCGTCTTCGGCACCGAGGGCGACAAGGCCATTCGACGGGCGCCGGACGGCAGCCTCGAGGTGGTCCCGGCGGGCAGCCCGGACGTCCTCGTCCACGACGCCTGGGCGGCCGATCCGAGCCAGGCGTTCGCGCTGTCCCGGCTCACCGGTGACTCGCACGGCGTCACCCCGATCGGCATCTTCCGCGACGTCGACGCGCCGACCTACGACGAGGCGTTGAACGCCCAGATCGCCGACGCCAAGACCCGCCAGGGCGACGGGGACCTGATGTCGCTGGTCGCTGGTGGGGAGACCTGGACCATCGAGTGATCTGAAAGCCGTCCGCTGATCTGATCAGCACTCCACAGCCCGTGGCCCGGCCGGCCGGGGCGTGCGCGCGGCCCCGCGCCCCAGACGGCCGGGCAGAGCCCGCATTACCACAGAACTATGTCATTGATAATGCCGCTTGGCAGCTATCTGCCGGGGAGTGCGCCACTCCGGCACCTTCCGGTAAGGTGACATCGCGCGTGGGGGTGCCGTGTGGCCCGGGGGGGCTCACAACACCGATGCAGCCGGAGGCGCAGTGCGGGTTCATCGAGCCCTATGCCCGCGGTCCGTGGCGAGTCCGCGTTCGCCCAGGGGCACCATCAACNTGACCGTTCCGATCACGGCCGGTCGCGCCGGGCAACCCCGCGGCTCGGTCGGCGTCGTCGTCCGGACCGCTCCCGGAGGTCGCCGTGGGTAATCATTCGGCCGGTCGGCATTCACGCCAGCGCCAGGGAGCCGCCAGGCAGGCCACCGGCCGCCATTCGGCCGCGGCGCCGACGNCCTCCNCCGCGGCGGCCGCGTCGTTCCCACCGCCGACCCCGCCACGGCCCCCGGTCGCCCCACCCGGCGAGCTCGACACGATTACCGGCCCGCTGTCGGTGAGCNCCTCCGCCCGCCGGGCCCGGGAGGCCACGGCCAGCCGGGTCGGCGATGCCGCCCAGCGTCGCCGGCCGCTGGACACGCTGTCCCGGACCGGCCGGCCACGGTTCGCCACGACAGCCACGACAGCCGCCGCCGGGGTGCAAGCCGGCGGCACCCTCGGCACCCTCTACAATCCCTTCCACGTTCCCGGGCCCGCCTCCCCCGCCGCGAGCCACCGGCCCGCCGACGTCCATCCGACGAACCCGTCCGCCGGGAGCCCCGGCCGGATGCCCGGCGCGCACCGGGCACCAGCCGATCGGCGAAGCAGCGGGCGGGTGCGGCTCGCCGCGGCGGGAACCGTCTCGCTCGCCGGGCTGTCCGCGCTGGTCGCCGGCGTAGCCCTGGGCGGCGATCCGACGGGCGCCACGACCGGCCCGAACGCCGGCGAGGCGCCTCGGGTCCAGTACACGGGCGGGACCGCCTTCGGTTCCTCCCAGACGCAGGCCTCCCGCGACCGTCCGCAGGCCGCCTTGCCCACTCCGTCCCAGGCGCTGCTGGCGCCGAGCACGAGCCAGTCCGGCCTGGGCGCCCACCCCGGTAGTCCGTCCGGGCGGTCAGGTTCCTCCCACGCCACCGGCGAGGCCTATCTGGGCCCCGGCACCTCGCCGATCCCGATCGTGCCACTGACGCCGCGGGACGAGCTCAGCTCACCCAGCACGAGCCCCACCGACCTGCGTACCATCGCGCCCAGTCCGACGGAGAGCGCCGGCGCGGCCACGACATCGCCGTCGCCGACCGACTCGTGGCCGTGGGGCGACCCGACCCCCTCAACGAGCCCGACGCCGACTTCGGCCGGTGGCTCCCTGCCGTTCCATCCAACGCCGATCGACGTCACTCCGCTGCTCGAGACATTCTTCGATACGCAGACCGGTGCCACGAAGGGCCACGCCGACCCAGCCGGAACCACATACACCTGTACGCAGTCCGCGAGCACCGCCACGGCGGCGGTCGCGTCGGGACACTGACCCAGGACGACCTGGCGACCTCGCGACCTGGCGACCTCGCGACCTCGCGACCTCGCGACCTGGCCGGATCTCACCAGATGCGGCCAGGTCGCCGGATTTCCGGGCGCTCCCCACACCACGCTCAGCCGGTGCGGTCAACCACGAAGTCCGCGAGGGACTCCAAGGCGGTCTTCGCCGGGTTGTCCGGCAACGACGCGAGGCATTCCCGCGCCCGGCTCGACCAGGAGATAAGTTCCGCCCGGGCCCGGGCCATGCCCACGTGGCCGCGTAGCAGATCGAGAGCCTCGCCCACCCGGTCCTCCGTGTTCCCGTCGCCGGGGGCGAATCCGGTGGTGATGAGCTCCCGGAGCCGTCCCGCCGCCCGGTCGTCGGCCTGCAGCGCGTAGAGCACCGGCAGGGTCGGGATTCCCTCCCGCAGATCCGTGCCGGGCGTCTTGCCGGAGTCCACCGGGTCCGAGGCAACGTCGATGATGTCGTCGGACAGCTGGAAAGCCACCCCGAAAAGCTCCCCGAAGGTCGCGAGGGTATCGACGGTGATCGGGTCCGCGCCCGCCAGCATGGCACCGAGCCGACCCGAGGTCGCGATCAGCGAGGCGGTCTTGTCCGTGATGACCCGCAGATAGTGCTCGACCGGGTCCTGCCCGGGCGCCGGGCCCACGGTCTCCCGGATCTGCCCCTCGCACAGGGTCGCGATCGTCCGGGCGAGGATGCGGGTCGCCTCCGGGCCGAGGTCCGCCGTGATGTCGGAAGCGCGGGCGAACAGGTAGTCCCCGGTGAGGATGGCGACCGTGTTCGTCCACCGCGTGTTCGCGGAGGCCGCTCCCCGCCGCCGCGGCGCCTCGTCCATCACGTCGTCGTGGTAGAGCGTCGACAGATGGGTGAGTTCGATCGCCACCGCCGCCGGCACCACGCCGACGGCCTCGGGATCGGCGAACTGCGCCGCCAGCAGCACGACGATCGGACGGAAACGTTTCCCCCCCGCGTCGACAAGATGGCGGGAGGTCTCGGTCACGAAGGCGGATTCGCTGCGCACCGACTCGCGCAGCAGATCCTCCACCCGGGCGAGACCCACCCGCACGGCCTTTTCCAGATCAGGATCGGTCCTGATCCCCACGACGTCCAGCCCGATAGCGCTCATACCACCGTCAGCGTACGAAGCCGGACGTCGCGGCGGTCGTCGCGAGGTCCAGGAGTGGCTGTGGCGCTACTCCCAGTACAAGAGTAGCCACGGTACCGATGGCGACCGCGGCGAAGGTCAGCGTCGGGCGGGTCACCACCACCGGTCCCTCGGCAAGCGGCTCGGAGAAGAACATCAGCACGATGACCCGCACGTAGAAGAAGGCGGCGATGGCGCTGCACACCAGTGCAACGACTACCAGCGGGGTGGCGTCCCCGGCGATCGCGGCCTGGAACACCGCGAACTTCCCGGTGAACCCGCTCGTCAGCGGGATCCCCGCGAGCGCGAGCAGCAGGAACGAGAACGTCCCGGCCAGCAGGGGCGAGGTCCTGCCGAGCCCCCGCCACTGGGACAGGTCGCCGGCCTCGCCGTCGCCGGTACGGACCAGGGAGACCACGGCGAAGGCGGCGATCGTCGTGAAGCCGTAGGTCACCAGGTAGAACATCGAGCCGCGCAGGCCGTCGGTGTTGGTGCCGGCGAGGCCCACCAGCAGGAACCCGGCGTGCGCGATCGCCGAGTAGGCCAGCATACGCTTGATGTCACGCTGGGTCAGGGCGAGCACCGCGCCGACCACCATGGTGAGGATGGCGATCGTCCACAGGATTGGTCGCCAGTCCCAGCGCAGCCCTCCGAAGGCGACGTAGAAGACCCGCAACAGGGCACCGAACGCGGCGACCTTCGTCCCCGCCGCCATGAACGCGGTAACCGGCGTCGGCGAGCCCTGGTAGACGTCCGGCGTCCAGGAGTGGAACGGCACGGCGCCGATCTTGAAGAACAGCCCCACCGCCAGCAGCGCGAGCGACAGATAGAGGTAGGTGTCGTTCGCACCGGCGTTGCTGACCGCGTCCGCGACCGCCCCGAGCTCCACGCTGCCGGCAAATCCGTAGGCGAACGCGACGCCGTAGAGGAAGAAGGCCGAGGAGAACGCCCCGAGCAGGAAGTACTTCATCGCCGCTTCCTGCGACAGCAGCCGACGGCGCCGGGCGAGCCCGGCCAGCAGGTACAGCGGCAACGAGAGGATCTCCAGCGCCACGAACATCACTAGCAGGTTGTTCGAGGCGACGAAGAGCATCATCCCGGTGACCGAGAAGACCATCAGCGGATACGCCTCGGTCTGCACGTCTGCCGAGGTCTGCTGCGCCGTCGATCCCTTCGAGCCCGGGGTGATCGCGGCCGAGGCCACAATAGCCCCGCCGGACGAGTCAAGCTGGCGTTCGGCCACCAGCAGCACCGACAGCAGGGCGAAGACCAGGATCGTGCCCTGCATGAACAAGGTCGGCGCGTCGATCGCCAGCGCACCGGAGGCGAGGATGGCCTGCCGGCCGTGCAGCACCGCCACGGCCACGAGCGCGGCGACGAAGCCCGCACCCGCCAGGATCGGTTGGAAGGTCCGCCGGGCCCGCTTCGTGGCGAAGGCGTCGACGAGCACCCCGACGAGCGCGACCCCGAACACGATCAGGATCGGGCTGAGCGAGGAGTACTCGATCGACGGCGGTGTGATCATCGGGTTCGATCCCTGCGCCAGGAGAAGGTCGGGTGTGGCGCTCACGAGTGGCCTCCGGACTCCGCGGCCACCGAGTGCGTCGGAGCCGGGTCAGACTTGCCGATATCGGCGTAGGTCGCCGTCACCGTCGGCGTGATGATGTCGAGCAGCGGCTTGGGGTAGACCCCGAGCGCGACGATGAGCGCGACCATCGGGGCGACGACGAGCTTCTCGCGCAGGCTGAGGTCGACCAGGACCTTGTTCTCCTCGTGCACCACCGGTCCGGTCATCGTCCGCTGGTAGAGGTACAGGATGTAGATCGCGGCCAGCACGATGCCGGTGGTCGCGACGATCGCCAGCGGCCTGTTCCGGGTGAACGTCCCCACCAGCACCAGGAACTCGCTGACGAAGCTGTTCGTTCCAGGCAACGCCAACGACGACAGTCCGGCGACGAGGAACACCCCGGCAAGCACCGGCGTCACCCTGGCCAGGCCGCCGTAAGCACCGACGTCACGAGTGCCGCGGCGCGCCACCAGGAAGCCCACGACCATGAAAAGCAGGCCGGTGGACAGGCCGTGGTTGACCATGTAAAGCACCGCGCCGCTGCCCGCCTGGGAGGTGAAGGCGAAGGTGCCCAGCGCGATGAAGCCGAAGTGGGCCAGCGAGGTGTAGGCGACCAGCCGTTTCATGTCCCGCTGCCCGATGGCGAGCAGGGCGCCGTAGAAGATGCCGATCACCGCCAGACCAAGCACCAGCGGGGCGAAGTAGTCGGCCGCGTCGGGAAACAGCGGGATGCAGTACCGGATCAGTCCGAACGTGCCCACCTTGTCCAGCACCCCGACCAGCAGCACCGCGCCGCCGGTGGGCGACTGCGCGCCGGCGTCGGGCAGCCAGGTGTGGAACGGGAACAGGGGGGCCTTGATGGCGAACGCCAGGAAGAAACCGAGGAACAGCAGCTTCTGCACCCCGGGGGTGATGTCCATCTGCCGCAGGGTGGCGAAGTCGAAGGTTCCGCTGCCGAGGTTGTCGGCGGAGACGACGTACAGTCCGATCACGGCAGCGAGCATCAGCAGGCCGCCAAAGAGGCTGTAGAGCAGGAACTTGACCGCCGCGTAGGAGCGCTGGGCCTGCTCCCGGACCGGGCCGTAGCTCCCGATGAGAAAGTACATCGGGATGAGCATCGCCTCGAAGAAGACGTAGAACAGGAAGACGTCGGTAGCGGCGAACACGCCGATCATCCCGGCCTCCAGCGCCAGCAGCAGCGCGAAGAACGCCGGGACCGACCGCCTGCTCCGCGTCCCGGCGCCGTCCACCCCGACGGCGGCCGCGCCGACGGCGGCCGCGCCGGTCGGATCCGTCGCACCGGTCGTCCCGCCATCCGCGCCTGCCTCGTCCCAGGACGCCAGGACCACGACCGGCACCAGCAGCGCGGCAAGCAGGATCAGCACCAGCGAGATGCCGTCGGCCCCCACCGAGTAGGAGATGCCGAAGGTTTTGATCCAGTCGTAGGACTGGGCGAACTGGAAGCCGGCCTTGTCCGGGTTGTAGGCCGCGGTCGCAAGGACCGCGAGCACCAGAACCGCCAGCGAGAGCCCGAGGGTGAGCTGCTTGGCGAGGGTCGACAGCCGGCGGGGCAGAGCGGCGACGACCACCGCACCCGCGGCCGGGACGNTCAACATGATCGTCAACCAGGGGACTGTGTGCATGTCAGCCCGCCCTCACCAGCAGCAGAGCGCCGACCACGAGGACGGCACCTCCCAACATCGACAGAGCGTAGGACCGGACGAAGCCGGTCTGGAGGCGGCGCATCCGCCCCGACAGGCCGCCGATGGCGGCGGCGCTGCCCCGCACGAGCCCGTCAACGCCGACGAGGTCCAGCCAGACCAGGAAACGGGTCAGGTACTGGCCGGGCCGCATCGCGACGGTCTCGTTGAAGGTGTTCGCGAACAGGTCGTGACGGGCGGCGACGGTGGCCAGGGTGACCTCGGAGTCCGGCGGGGCCGTCGCCTCGACCGGGCGCAGCTGGTAGCGCACATAGGCCCCGGCAAAGCCGCCGGCGGTGACCACCAGCGTGAGCAGGGTGAGGACGAGCGGCGAGAAGGTGTGGACNCCCTCGACCCCCGCCCCGGCGACCGGTTCGAGCCAGTCCTGCAGCGAATGGCCGAGGACGAACAGGCCACCGGCGAGGAGCGAGCCGACGGCCAGCAGGATCATCGGACCGGTCATCGACCCCGGGGACTCGTGCGGATGCCGAGCGTGCTCGCCCTCCGTCGTCCAGCGCGGCCTGCCGTGGAAGGTCATCAGAAACAGGCGGGACATGTAGAAGGCGGTGATGCCCGCGCCCAGCAGCGCGATCGAGCCGAGCAGGTATCCCGACGTCCCGCCCTTGTCGAAGGCGGTCTCGATGATCCGGTCCTTGGTGAAGAAGCCGGAGAACCCGGGGAACCCGATGATCGCCAGGTAGCCGACACCAAAGGTCACCCAGGTGATCTTCATATNCCGCCAGAGCCCGCCGTAGTGACGCAGGTCCTGGTCGTCATTCATCGCGTGGATCACCGAGCCGGATCCGAGGAACAGACCGGCCTTGAAGAAGCCGTGGGCGAGCAGGTGCATGATGCCGATCGCGTAGCCGGCCGGTCCCAGCCCCACCGCGAGGAACATGTACCCGATCTGGCTGACTGTCGAGTAGGCCAGCACCTTCTTGATGTCATCGTAGGCACAGCCGATGACGCAGCCGATCAGGATCGTGACCGCCCCGATGATCACCACGACGGTACGGGCGGCCTGCGTCTCGTTGAAGATCGGCCCGGCCCGCACGATGAGATAGACCCCGGCGGTGACCATGGTCGCCGCGTGGATGAGCGCGGAGATCGGGGTCGGGCCCTCCATGGCGTCCGGCAGCCAGGCCTGCAACGGGAACTGGCCGGACTTGCCGCACGCAGCGAGCAGGAGCAGCAGCGCGATCGCGGTGATCGTGCCGTAACCGATGACGCCCGCGGCGGCCGAGCCGAACACGTCGGCGTAGCTCGTCGACCCGACGGTGGCGAACATGAACATGATCGCGAGCGCCAGCCCGACGTCCCCGACCCGGTTCATGTAGAAGGCCTTGTTCGCCGCGGTGGCGGCGGCCGGCTTGTACTCCCAGAACTTGATGAGCAGGAAGGACGACAGCCCGACCAGCTCCCAGCCGGCATAGAGCGACAGGAAGTTGTCGCCCAGGACGAGCAGCAGCATCGACGCCAGGAAGAGGTTCATGTAGGCGAAGAACTTCCGCCGGGCCGGGTCGTGCGCCATGTAGCCGATCGAGTAGATGTGGATCAGTGTCCCGACCCCGGTGATCAGCAGCACGAAGACGACCGAGAGCTGGTCGACCAGCAGACCGACGTCCACCCGGAAACCGTTGACCGGAATCCAGGAGTACAGCTGCTGGGACAGCGCCCGGTCGTCACCGGGGCGGTCGAGCAGGCCGGCGAACAGCACCAGACCGATCACGAAGCTGGCGGCGGAGGTCAGTGTGCCGAGCAGATGCCCGAACCCGTCGGTCCGCCGACCGCCGAGCAACAGCACCGCGGCTCCGGCCAATGGAAGCGCGATGAGCAGCCAGGTCAGCGAGAAGACCCCCGACGCGGCCGCATAATGGATCTTGCTGCCGCCATGTTCGGCGGCAGCGAGCAGAAGCGGGTCAGCGTTCATCGCGACTCCGCCGCGGATGCCATTGGCGATAATGCGTCACTGCAGTGTCGTCCGTTCTTCCGTGGCCGACGGCCGGTCGCAGCCGCGTTCCGGCGGCGGGAGCGGACCGGAGAGTCCACCCGACCCGGTCCGCGGTGGGAGTGCTGGTCAAGATCTGGTGCTCGCGCTCGTACTCGTGCTTGGCTGGGATCTAGTACTTCAGCAGGTTCACGTCATCCACCGACGCCGAGCGACGGGTTCGGAAGATGCTGAGGATGATGGCCAGGCCGATGACGACCTCGGCCGCGGCGACGACCATGACGAAGAAGGCCATGATCTGCCCGTCGAGGGTCCCGTGAATGCGGGAGAACGTGACCAGGGTCAGGTTCACGGCGTTGAGCATGAGCTCCACCGACATGAACACGACGATCGCGTTGCGCCGGACGAGGACCCCGACCGTGCCGATGGTGAACAGTAGCGCGGAGAGGATCAGATAGTTCGCGGGGTTCATCGACCGTCCCCCTTACCGGCGCCGACGGGCGCCGAGCCGTCCGCGTCCCGGGAGATGCCGCCGCCCGGCTCGTCGGGCGTCCCGGGGACGCCCCCGATGCCCGAGGCGCGCCCGCCGCCCGGCAACAGCCCTAGCGTGTCGGCGGAGTCATGCCGGGCGAAGACGCCCGGCCCGGGCAACGGGGTGACCTGACGGCCCTCGGTGAAGCGCCGCCGCATCCACTCCCGCTGGCTGATCCGGCCGCCTTCACGTTCCCGGTGGCCGAGGACCATCGTGCCGATCGCGGCGACGACGAGCAGCGCCGAGATCGCCTCGAAGACGAAGACGTAGTCGGTGAACAGCAGACGGCCGATCGCCTGGACGTTGCCGCCGGTGTTCGCCTCGGACAGGCCCTTGGCGCTCCCGCCGTCGATCGCCGAACCGATCGGGAAGGCCAGCAGGCCCGCGAAGCCGAGGCCGAAGACGATCGCGCCGAGGCGCTGACCACGGATGGTCTCCACCAACGAGTCGGACGAGTCGACCCCGACGAGCATCAGCACGAACAGGAACAACACCATGATCGCGCCCGCGTAGACGATGATCTGCACAAACCCGAGGAACGGTGCCTCCTGAATCAGGTAGAACACCGCGACGCAGAACAGGTTGGCCACCAGCAGCAACGCCGAGTGCACGGCGCTGCGGACCATCACCATGCCGAGTGCGGCCAGCACCGCGACCGGCGAGAGAATCCAGAAGGTCGCGGCCTCACCGGTGGAGGTGCTGGTGATGTCCCCCGCCGCGGCGAGGATCTCGTGGTTCATCGTGGTCGCTCCGAACCGGCGCCGTGGGCGGGAACCTCATCCGCCCGGGAGTGCTCGCCCGCCGTCCGCCGGGCAATGACGTCTGCTGCCTCCAGCTCCGCGGCCTGCCCCGCGACCTGCTCTTGCCCCGAGGCCTGCCAGGGCAGCGGGGCGTCGGGGTCGCGAGTGTAGTAGTCGGTCTCGCTGGAGCCGAGCCGCATCGGATGCGGCGGCGCCTCCATACCCTCGCGCAGCGGAGCGAGCAGCTGTTCCTTGGTGAAGATCAGATCCTGTCGGCTGTCGTCGGCGAGCTCGTAGTCGTTGGACATCGTCAGCGCCCGGGTGGGGCAGGCCTCGATGCACAGCCCGCACAGGATGCACCGCAGGTAGTTGATCTGGTAAACGCGGCCGTACCGCTCGCCCGGGGAGTACCGCTCGGCCTCGGTGTTGTCCGCGCCCTCGACATAGATCGCATCGGCCGGGCACGCCCAGGCGCACAGCTCGCACCCGACACACTTCTCCAGGCCGTCGGGATGCCGGTTGAGCTGGTGACGGCCGTGGAAACGCGGAGCGGTCTCCTTTTTTTCCTCCGGGTACTGCTCGGTCGTCGGCTTCTTGAACATCGTCCCGAAGGTGACGCCGAACCCCTTGTACGGGTCGAGGATCCCCATGACTCAACGCTCCTGACGCGGACCGGGGTCCGCGGGGATGACAGTGGACGACCCATTGGCCGAGGCACCGGCGGACACCGCCGGACGACCCCGTCCAGCGGCCTGCGGTGGGGGGGGCCACGGGATGCGGTCGAGGCTCGGCGCCTCGGCCAGCTTGCGCTGCTCGGCCTCCTCCAGCTCCCGTTGGTGCCTCGCGCCGCCGGGATCGATGAGCGCGACGATCAGCAGGATGCCGACGACCACGCCAAACCCGACGAGCCAGGGCGTGCGGTCGTCCACGTGCTTCTGGTAGACGCGGAAGGTCGCGACGGCCAGCACCCAGACCAGACCGACCGGGATGAGCACCTTCCAGCCGAAGCTCATGAACTGGTCGTACCGCAGCCGCGGCAGCGTCCCGCGCAGCCAGATGAAGAAGAACAGGAACGCCAGCAGCTTGAGGACGAACCAGATCAGCGGAACCCAGCCGGAGTTCAGACCGGACAGGCCGGGGATGGGCGGAGGCTGCCAGCCCCCGAGGAACAAGGTCGTCGCGATCGCCGAGACGGTGACCATGTTGATGTACTCGGCCAGGAAGAAGAACGCGAACTTGATGGAGCTGTACTCGGTGTGGAACCCGCCGACCAGTTCGCCCTCGGCCTCGGGGAGGTCGAAGGGGGTCCGGTTCGTCTCGCCGACCATCGAGATGCAGTACAGGACGAACGACGGCACCAGCACGATGTACCAGCGACCCGACTGGCCCGCCACGATGCCGGAGGTCGACAGCGTGCCGGCGTAGATGAACACCGCGACGAACGCGAGCCCCATCGCGACCTCGTAGGAGATGATCTGCGCGGCCGAACGCAGCGAGCCGAGCAGCGGGTAGGTGGACCCGCTCGACCAGCCCGACAGAATGAGCCCGTAGACGCCGAGGGAGGCGGCTGCCAGCAGGTAGAGCACGCTCACCGGCAGGTCCGCCAGTTGCAGCGTGGTCCGCTCCCCGAAGATCGAGACCTCCGGGCCGAAGGGGATCACCGCGAAGGCGAGGAACGCCGGCACCGCGGAGACGATCGGCGCCAGGATGAAGATCGGCTTGTCGGCGAGTACCGGGATGAGGTCTTCCTTGAGCATCAGCTTGGCGCCGTCGGCGAGGCTCTGCAGCCAGCCCCTCGGGCCGTGGCGGTTCGGGCCGACCCGCTGCTGCATCTTCGCGACGACCTTGCGCTCGAACACGATCGCGAACAGCGTCATCAGCAGCAGGAAGGCGAACACCGCCACGGCCTTGAGCAGGATCAGCCAGAACGGGTCGTCGGCGAACGCGTGCAGGTCCGGATCCGCGGCCGCGGCCCAGACGAGCGTGGACGGGGTGGCGCTCATGCGCGGCCTCCGGGAGTGTCGTCCCCGGCGGGGGTGCCGTCCTCGGCAGGGGGATCGTCCTCGGCGGGGCCCACCCGGACGAGGACCCCGGCGTCCCCGGCGAGCGCCCGGCGCACGTGCGAGCCCGGCGAGTGGGTCGGCACCCAGACCACCCGGTCGGGCATCGCCGTGACCTCGACGGGCAGGGTGATCGAGCCACGGGAGGCCGTGATGGTCACCCGTCTCCCGGCCACGGCGCCGATCTCGGCGGCGGTCGCGGCGGACAGGCGGGCCACCGCCGGGCGCGCGGTGCCCGCCAGGTAGGGCTCGTCGGCCTGCAGAGCGCCGTCGTCGACGAGCTGGTGCCAGGTCGCGAGCACCGCCTCACCCACCCCCGCGACGGGCGGCTCGGCGATCGGCTCCGACGGTGCGGGCACCCGGCTCACGCCGTCGCCGGCCCGACCCAGGGCGCGCAGCTCGCGGGCGGCCGCGCCGGCGTCGGGCAGGCCGAGGTCGAGGCCCATCTCGGCGGCAAGCAGGTGCAACACCCGGACGTCTGGCAGGGCCGGGGTGTCCAGGGCCCGCTGGAACGGTCGCAGCCGGCCCTCCCAGTCGACGAACGAGCCGGCCTTCTCCGCCACCGGGGCGATGGGCAGAACCACGTCCGCGACCTCGGCGATCGACGACCGGCGCAGCTCGATCGAGACGCAGAACGGCATCCGGGCGAGCGTCGCGAGCGCACTCGCCGGATTCGGCAGGTCCTCCGCGTCAACGCCGGCGACGATCATCCCGTCGAGCCGCCCGGCCGCGGCGGCAGCCAGCATGCCGTCGGTGTCGCGGCCGGGCGCGCCGGGCAGCGGACCCCCCCAGACCTCCTCGACCTCGGCGCGCCCGGCGGCATCCGTGACCGGGCGACCGCCGGGCAGCAGCGAGGGAAGCAGTCCGGCCGAGACCGCGCCGCGGTCACCGGCCCGCCGCGGAACCCAGGCGAGCGAGGCACCCGTCGCCTCGGCCAGCCGGACGGCCGCGGACAGGGCCCCGGGGAACTCCGCGGCCCGCTCGCCCACCAGGATCACCGCCCCCGGCGCCCGCAGGGCCCGCGTGGTCGGTGCTTCCGGCCCGCCCCGGTCGGGGGCGGCGAGCGCGTCGAGGACGGCCGCCTCCTCGCCCGGCCGCGTCGGCACGAGGGTGCCGGCGAGCTTGGTCAGCCCCCGGCTCGCCAGGGGGGCGAGCGCGTGCACGGCCGCGGCGTGCTTGTCCACGGCCTTACGCAGCCGCAGGAAGACGATGGGCGACTCCTCCTCCGGTTCGAAGGCCACCAGGAGCACGGCCGGGGCGGCCTCGAGATCGGCGTAGGTGACGCCGATGCCGGTACCGGCGACGGCATACCCGAGGAACTGCTCCTCCTCGGCGGAGTGCGGCCGGGCCCGGAAGTCCACGTCGTTGCTGGCCAGCGCCACCCGGGTGAACTTCGCGTAGGCGTAGGCGTCCTCGCGGGTCAGCCGCCCGCCGGTGAGCACCCCGACCCCGCGCCGGTCCCGGCACTCGGCCAGCCCCCGCGCGGCGTACTTGAGCGCCTCGCTCCAGGAGACCGGGACGAGCTGCCCGGTGTCGTCGTCGCGGATCAGCGGGGTGGTGAGCCGATCGGCCGCGCGCGCGTAGGTGAAGGCGAACCGGCCCTTGTCGCAGTTCCACTCCTCGTTCACCGCCGGGTCGTCGCCGGCGAGGCGACGGGTCACCCTGCCCCGGCGGTGGTCGGTGCGCAGGGAGCAGCCCGACGCGCAGTGCTCGCACGCCGTGGGCGTGGAGACCAGGTCGAAGGGCCGGGCCCGGAAGCGGTAGGCGGCGCTGGTCAACGCCCCCACTGGGCAGATCTGCACGGTATTGCCGGAGAAGTAGGAGGAGAACGGCTGCCCGTCGCTCACCGCGACCTGCTCGGCGGCGCCCCGCTCGAACAGCTCGATGAACGGGTCCCCGGCGATCTGGGCGGAGAACCGGGTGCAGCGGGCACACAGCACGCAGCGCTCCCGGTCCAGCAGGATCTCGGTGGAGATCGCCAGCGGCTTCGGGTACACCCGCTTGGTCTCCTTGAACCGGGAGACCGCGCCGCCGTTCGCCATCGACTGGTTCTGCAGCGGGCACTCGCCGCCCTTGTCGCAGATCGGGCAGTCGAGCGGATGGTTGAGGAGCAGGAACTCAAGCGTGCCGGCCTGGGCCTTGCGGGCGACCGGCGAGGTCAGCTGGGTCTTCACGACCATGTCGGCGGCCACCGTCGTGGTGCAGGAGGCGACCGGCTTGCGCTGGCCCTCCACCTCGACGATGCACTGCCGGCAGGCTCCGACGGGGTCGAGGAGCGGATGGTCGCAGAACCGCGGGATCTCGATGCCGAGCAGCTCGGCCGCGCGGATGATGAGGGTGCCCTTGGGCACGCTCACCGACAGCCCGTCGATGGTGAGGGTGATGAGGTCGGGTGCGGCCGGCTGGGCCGGCTCGGAGGCGCGAGGCCTGGATGGGGCGACGGTCATGATGGTCAGTGCGCNCCCGCGTAGGCACCCGGGGCGGACGCGGGCGAGCCGTCGCCGGCCGTGGCGTCTCCCGGGGTGGGGTTCGGCTTCGTGGTCACCGCACTCACCGGGATGAACTCGTCCCGGAAGTACTTGATCCCCGAGACGATCGGGGAGGTGGCCCCGTCGGCCAGCGCGCAGAATGCCCGGCCGAAGATGTTGTCGCAGGCGTCGACGAGGGTGTCCACGTCCTCGGCGTCGCCTTGGCCCCGTTCCATCCGGGACAGGATCTGCACCATCCAGGTGGTGCCCTCGCGGCACGGAGTGCACTTGCCGCACGACTCGTGCGCGTAGAACTGGGTGAGCCGGCGGACGACCTTGAGCATGTCGACCGTGTCATCCATGATCATGAGTGCGGCCGTGCCAAGCAGCGACCCGGCCTCCTGCATGCCCTCGAAGTCGAGCGGCGCGTCGAGGTGCTCGGCGGTCAGCATCGGAGTGGACGACCCGCCCGGGGTCCACGCCTTGAGCCCGTGACCGCCCCGCACGCCGCCGGCCAAGTCGAGCAGCTCCCGCAGCGTGGTGCCCATCGGGGCCTCGTACTGGCCGGGCCGGGTCACGTGCCCGGACAGGCTGTAGATCTTCGGCCCCGGCGAGCGCTCCCGGCCCATTGACCGGAACCAGTCCACGCCGTAGTTCACGATGTACGGCACCGACGCGATCGTCTCGACGTTGTTGACCACCGTCGGGGAGGCGTACAGGCCGTGCGTCGCGGGGAACGGCGGGCGCAGCCGCGGCTGGCCGCGACGGCCCTCCAGGGAGTCGAGCAGGGCTGTCTCCTCGCCGCAGATGTAGGCGCCCGCGCCGGAGTGCACGACGAGGTCGAGGTCGAAGCCGCTGCCGAGGATGTCCCGGCCGAGGTAGCCGGCCCGGTAGGCCTCGGCCACGGCGGCCTGCAGCCGACGGGCCGCGTGGATCAGTTCGCCGCGCAGGTAGACGAACGCCCGGCCGGCCCGCACCGCGTAGGCCGCGATGATGATCCCCTCGATGAGCGAGTGCGGGTCCGCCATCATCAGCGGCGCGTCCTTGCAGGTGCCCGGCTCCCCCTCGTCGGCGTTGATGACGAGGTAGTGCGGCCTGCCGTCGCCCTGCGGGATGAAGCCCCACTTCATCCCGGTGGGGAAGCCGGCGCCGCCGCGCCCCCGCAGCCCGGAGTCCTTCACCAGCTTGATGAGGTCGTCCGGGGCCATCGCGAAGGCGGTGCGCAGCGCGGTGTAGCCGTCGAGGCGGGTGTAGGTCTCGATCGTCCACGACTCCGGCGTGTTCCAGCGCCGGGTGAGGACCGGGGTGACGGGCATTGTCAGCTCCCCTTCCGTTCCGAGGAGGCCGGGGTCGTCGGCGCTGGAACCACCGCGGGCGGCGGCCCGGCAGGCGGTGGGGCGGCGGGCCGCGGCGCCGCCGCGTCGGCCACCACGCCGTGGGTGACCAGCGGCGCGGGCGCCTGCTCGGCGCTCCAGCCGGCCGCCTCGGCCACGAGGAGACCCACGACCGACGGCTCGCCGACCCCCGGGCCCGCGACGCCCTCCGGTCTCGGATCGCCGAACCCGGCGAGCTGGCGGGAGACCTCGGCGAACGAGCACAGCGGACCGCCGCGGGTCGGCGCCGGCCGCCGCCCCGCTCGCAGGTCCTCGACGATCGCCTGGGCGGAGTCGGGGTCGACCTGGTCGTAGAACTCGTAGTTCACCGTCATGACCGGTGCGTAGTCGCAGGCCGCGAGGCACTCGGCGTGCTCGAGGGTGATCGACCCGTCCGGCGTCGTCTCGTCATGGCCGACCCCGAGGAGCTTCGAGACCCGCTCGTAGACGTCCTCGCCACCGAGCAGCGCGCACGACAGGTTCGTGCAGACCGAGACGAGGTAGTCCCCGACCGGATGCCGCTTGTACATCGTGTAGAAGGTCGCCACCGCGCCGACCTCGGCCCGGGTGATGCCCAGCACGTCCGCGCAGAACGCGACGCCCTGCGCGGTCACGCATCCCTGCTCGGCCTGTACCAGGTGCAGCAGCGGGAGCAGGGCCGAACGGGATCGGCCGGCTGGGTACCTGGCGATGATCTCCTGCGCGGCCGCATGGGTCTCCGGCGAGAACGCCATCAACGATCAACTCCCCCGAGCACCGGGTCGACTGAGGCGACCCCGACGATCACGTCCGCCACCTGGCCGCCCTCGGTCAGCGCCGGGACGGCCTGCAGGTTGACGAAGCTTGGATCCCGCACGTGGACGCGGAAGGGTCTCGTGCCGCCGTCGCTGACCACGTGGTAGCCGAGCTCTCCGCGCGGCGACTCGATCTGGGTGTAGACCTGACCGGCCGGGACGCGGAATCCCTCGGTCACCAGCTTGAAGTGATGGATCAGGGCCTCCATCGAGGTCCCCATGATCTTCCGGATGTACGCGAGTGAGTTGCCCGTCCCGTCGGACCCGACAGAAAGCTGGGACGGCCAGGCGATCTTCTTGTCGGCGACCATGACCGGGCCGGGACGCAGCCGGTCCAGACACTGATCAACGATCTTGAGTGACTCGCCCATCTCCTCCAGCCGCACCAGGTAGCGGGCGAAGGAGTCGCCCTCCAGCGCGGTCGGCACGTCGAACTCGTAGGTTTCGTAGCCGCAGTAGGGCATGGTCTTGCGCAGGTCCCACGGCAGGCCCGCGGCGCGCAACACCGGGCCCGTGGTCCCCAGCGCGATGCAGCCGGCCGCGTCGAGAACGTTGACGTCGACCATCCGGGCCTTCCAGACTGGCTGGCCGGTGAGCAGCGCGTGATACTCCCTGATCCGCTTCGGCATGTCCGCGAGGAACGCCCGGATGGCCCGCTCGGCGCCGTCGGGGAGATCCTGGGCGAGGCCCCCGGGCCGGATGTAGGCGTGGTTCATCCGCAGCCCGGTGATGAGCTCGAGCAGGTCGAGGACCTTCTCCCGCTCCCGGAAACCGAAGATCATGGCGGTGGNGGCGCCGAGCTCCATGCCGCCGGTCGCGAGCCACACCAGGTGCGAGGCGATCCGCTGGAGCTCCATCACCATCACCCGGATCACCGTGGCCCGCTCGGGTACCTGCTCGGTGATGCCCAGCAGCCTCTCCACCGACAGGCAGTAGGCCGCCTCGTTGAACAGCGGCGAGAGGTAGTCCGCCCGGGTGAGGAAGGTGACCGCCTGAGTCCAGGTGCGGTACTCACAGCTCTTCTCGATGCCGGTGTGCAGGTAGCCGATGACGAGGCGGGTCTCGGTGACCGTCTCGCCCTCGATCTCCAGGACCAGGCGGAGCACCCCGTGGGNCGACGGGTGCTGCGGCCCCATGTTGACGACGATCCGCTCGTTCTCCTCCTCGCCGACGCCGAGGATCTGCTCCCAGTCGCTGCCGGTGACGGTGTAGACCCGCCCGTTCGCCGACTCGGTGAAGCCGGCCTCGTAGGCCGGATGCTCCCCGGGTCCGCCGACGGTCCCGGTCGGGCCCCCGACGCCGTTCGCGCCGTCGGGGGCCCCGGTGCCGTTGGGAGCCCCGGTGGTCAGATCGTCCGTGGTGGAGGAAGTCGACGTGTTGGTCGTCATAGCGAACCTCGGATGTCGCCTCGTGGGATGTCGCCTCGTGGGATATCGCCTTGGCGGTGCCGCCGGCCGGCCGGGGCCGGACGCGGGGTCACGAGTAGCTCCGGCGCTCGTCTGGCGGCGGGATCGTGGCACCCTTGTAGTCGACGGGGATGCCCCCCAGCGGGTAGTCCTTGCGCTGCGGGTGCCCGATCCAGTCGTCCGGCATCATGATCCGGGTCAGGCCCGGATGACCCGTGTAGACGATGCCGAACATGTCGTAGGTCTCGCGCTCGTGCCAGTCCGCGGTGGGCCACACCGAGGTCAGGCTCGGCACGGTGGGATCGGCGTCGGTGACGGACACCTCGACCCGGACCCGGCGACGGTGCGTCATCGAGGTCAGGTGGGCCACCGAGTGCAGGCGACGGCCGGTGACGTCGTCCGGGTAGTCCACGCCGGACAGCGAGGACAGCAGCTCGAACCGCAGGTCGGGGTCGTCGCGCAGGGTTTGCCCGACGGCGACGAGGCTCTCCCGGCGCACGTGGACGGTCAGCTCCCCGCGGTCCACCACCACCCGTTCGACGGCGTCGCCGAGCTGGGGGAAGGCACGTTCGAGCGCGTCGTAGACGGCGTCGGCGTCGGCGTCACCGAACGGGCGGGCGGTGGAGCTCAGGATCGGAACGGGCGTGACGAGCCCGCCGAACCCGGAGGTGTCACCGCTGTCACCGGCGCCGAACGCGTCCCGGCGCTGCCCACCCGGACCGCCGGGCACGCCGGCGGCGCCCGGTATCAGGTCGGCGGAGGCTGTGCTCTCGTCGCTCACTGCCTAGATCCCCCGATCCGGGCCGTCGACATCACCGATGCTCTCGGTGGTTGGACCGGGCCCGTGCGCCCGGGCCTCGTCACTCGGCTTGGGGTCGACCGGTATCCGCTTGGCGCGCCCGAACACCGACGGCGGCGCGAGGGCGGCGGGGCGGCGGGNGTCCAGGGCGGGTTCGACCGCCCCGCCACCCGTCGGCGCCGGCGCCCCGGCCGGGATCGAGAAGCGCTTGCGGTCGTTCACCGAGAGGGTCCGGGTGTCGAACGCGCCCTCCGGCAGACCGGCCCGGGCGGTGGCCACCTCGATGGGTTTCGGATACGGCGAGGAGCCGATCTTCGTGTGCTCGATCCGGCCAGAGATCGGGCCGGCGAGGATCTTCTCGTGCAGCTTGATGATGGCATCCATGAGCATCTCCGGCCGCGGTGGGCAGCCGGGGAGGTACATGTCGACCGGGACGATGTGGTCCACACCCTGCACGATCGCGTAGTTGTTGAACATGCCGCCGCTGCTGGCGCAGACACCCATCGACAGCACCCACTTGGGCTCGGGCATCTGGTCGTAGATCTGCCGCAGCACCGGCGCCATCTTCTGACTCACCCGGCCGGCAACGATCATGAGATCGGCCTGGCGCGGGCTGGCCCGGAAGACCTCCATGCCGAATCGGGACAGGTCGTAGCGGCCGGCTCCCGTCGACATCATCTCGATCGCGCAGCAGGCCAACCCGAAGGTCGCCGGCCACAGCGACGAGCGCCGTGACCAGTTGGCGAGCTTCTCGACGCTGGCGAGAAGCACACCGCCCGGCAGCTTCTCCTCTAGTCCCATTCCAGACCTCCACGCCGCCACTCGTAGGCGTACGCGACGAAAATGGTCGCCATGAACAACGCCATCGCGCCGAGACCGAATACCGCCAGACTGTCGAAGGCGACCGCCCAGGGGAAGAGGAAGATAATCTCGATGTCGAAGACGATGAAGAGCATCGCGGTGTTGTAGTACTTCACCGGGAAACGCTGCGGTCCGGCCGGGGCCGGGGAGGGTTCGATCCCGCACTCGTATGCGTCGATCTTCGCACGGTTGAACCGGCGCGGGCCGATCAGCGCACCGGCCGCGACCGAACCGACCGCGAACAGGGCCGCGATCACGAGCAGAACGAGGATCGGCACATAGTTCGAGAGCATGCCGAACTCCTCTCCTTCGAGAGTTTGTTACCGGACGTTGGGGTGAAACGGCTCGCCGGTGAACGGACCGCAAACGGTCCGGACTCGGTCCGCGGAACCAGTGGCCATTTCGGACACGTCAGGCCGCGGGAGCGAGCCGGGTCATCGCGTTGATCAGCCGGTCCATCGCATCCCCTCCCCGGGGGTCGGTGAGATTTGCCATGATCTTGAGAACGAAACGCATGAGGACCGGTCTCGGCAACCCGTAGCGGGTACCGAACGCCATAATCGTCGGATTGCCGATGAGCTGGACGAAGAACCGGCCCAGGGTGTAATAGCCCCCGTACCGGGCCCGCATGAGTTCCGGGTACTGGCCGAGTGCCCGCTCCCGCGCCGGACCATCCGGGCGGGCGAGGGCCTGCACGGCGATCTCGGCGGCGTACCGACCGGATTCGAGCGCGTAGGCGATGCCCTCGCCGTTGAAGGGATTCACCATCCCGCCCGCGTCACCGACCAGCAGCACGCCGTCGCGGTAATGGGGGGTCCGGTTGAAGCCCATCGGCAGGGCGCTGCCACGCACCGGGCCGATGGCGTTGTCCTCGGTGTATCCCCACTCCGGCGGCAATGCGGCGAGCCAGCGGCGCAACAGGTCCCGGTAGTCGGTGTTCTGGAAGGCGTCCGTGGTGTTCAGCAGGCCGAGGCCCACGTTGCTCGTGCCGTTACCGACCCCGAAGATCCAGCCGTAGCCGGGCAGCAGTCGGCTCTCGCGCGGCCTGCCCTCCCACAGTTCCAGATGGGACTCGAGGAAGTCGTCGTGCGTGCGGGGGCTGCGGTAGTAGCGGCGGACCGCGACCCCGAGCGGCCGGTCCTCCCGGCGGCGGATACCGAGGGCGAGCGCGATGCGGGCGCTGTTACCGTCCGCCGCGACGACCAATGGCGCCCGGAACGTCACAGGTGCCCGGTCAGTGCCGGTCCTGGCGTGCACGCCGACGACCCGTCCGGTGCGCTCGTCGAGCAGCGGACCGGTCACGGCGGTCCCCTCGTGCAGCCGGGCACCAACCTTCACCGCGTGGCGGGCCAGCAGATCGTCGAAGTCAAGCCGCGGACGGACCAGGCCGTAGTCGGGCCAGCTCGCCAGCTCCGGCCAGGGCAACTCCAGGCGGACGCCGCCGCCAATGATGCGAAGCCCCCGGTTACGGGCCCATCCGGCCACGGGCGAGGTGTCGACACCCATGTCCACGAGGCTGCGGACGGCCCGCGGGGTCAGCCCGTCGCCACAGACCTTCTCGCGGGGGAAGGTCGTCTTCTCCAGCAGGAGCACGTCGAGCCCGGCGCTGGCGAGATGGTAGGCGGCCGAGGAGCCACCCGGACCCGCGCCGACCACGATGACGTCGGCGTCGGCCTTCGACCGGCCGGCCGCACCATCAGCCCTTGTCGTCGCCATGGTCACGAATTGCTCCGGATCTGCTAGACCACTCGTCCCGGGGGCGCCCCACCGGGGGCCCTCCACCTGNGTGCTCGTGAAATTCTTCACGAGCGTTCCCGGCGAGTGTAGGCCTTGCACAGGTCAATCGCACCAACCAGGATGCTGCGAAGAACGGACGGGTTGATTTCGTACACCCTATCGTTACCGTGAGCGATAGTTCGCGGCGCCGGNCGCCCGCCGCCGGGGCTCGGCCGCCGATCGCCATCGTGAGCGGCGGGNAAAATCTTCGCCCGATCAGCCTGGATCAGGCCAGCTCACCCGCCTGGTGTCGGTCCGCAACACTCGCCCGGAGCGTGAAGCGCAACGGAGAAACCACGAAGCCGGGCCCCACCGCCCGCCGGTGGCCCATATTCGCCCCCGGGGTGGGATCAGCGCCCGTGCGGGGTAGTCCCTCCACAGGTCACCCGAAACGCGGTGGCTCGTCCGCGGTCGCCGCCGGTGTCCCGACGACACGGACGCATCATCACCCGAACGCCGTCACCCGAACACCGTCACCCAAAGCAGCACGGACTGGGAACGAGAGAACGCGATGACCACCGCAGAGACCGTCGTCATCCCCACCCCCGACGGGCCCGCCCCGGCCACGCTCACCGAACCCGATGGTCCCGCACGCGGCGGCGTCGTCGTCCTCCACGAGGCGTTCGGCCTCACCGAGCACATCACCGATGTCTGCTCGAGGTTCGCGCGCGCGGGCTGGCGGGCCATCGCCCCCGACCTGTTCCACCGCGCGGGCTCGCCCGTCTTCGACTACGACGACCTCGCCTCCGCGGTGAAGATCCTCGATGAGCTCAACGGCACCGACCTTCTCGCCGACATCGACGCCGCGCTGGCCATCCTCGCCGAGGAGGGCACCGCCATCGACCGCTGCGCCGTCGTGGGCTTCTGCGTCGGCGGGAGCATCGCCTTCCAGGCTGCGGTGGCCCGGCCGTTCGGCGCCGCGAGCACCTTCTACGGTGGCGGGATCACCATGCGCCGCTTCGGGGAACCCGCCCAGCTGGATCTCGCCGACCGCCTGCAGGCACCGTGGCTCGGCCTGTACGGCGACCAGGATCCGAGCATCCTCGCTTCGGAGGTGGAGGACCTGCGGGCGGCGACACGGAAGGCGTCCGTGCCCGCCGAGATCGTCCGTTACCCACAGGCCGGGCACGGCTTCCACAACGACGCCCGCGCCGGCGCCTACCACGGCCCGTCGGCGAAGGACGCCTGGTCACGCATGCTGACCTGGTTCGACTCGCATGTTCCCGGCTGAGCCCACCCCGCCTGCCGTGGCGCCGGCCGGTCCAGCACCATAACCGGTCCAGCACCATGACCGGTCCAGGACCGTCAGTCCGGGACGTGACCCCGGTGCAACGCCACCACGCCGCCGGTGAGGTTGCGCCAGCCGACCCGGGACCAGCCCGCCTCCCGCAGCAGGCCAGCCAGCTCCGCCTGGGCGGGCCAGGCCCGGATCGACTCGGCGAGATAGACATACGAGTCCGGGCTGTTGCTCACCGCGCGGGCCACGGCCGGCAAGGCCCGCATCAGGTACTCGACGTAGACCGTCCGCCAGAGCGCCCAGACCGGGCGGCTGAACTCGCACACCACGAGCATCCCGCCCGGACGGGTCACCCGACGCAGCTCGGTGAGGCAGCCGAACGTGTCGGCGACGTTGCGCAGACCGAACGAGATCGTCGTCCGGTCAAAGGTCTCGTCCCGGAACGGCAGCCGCAGCCCGTCCCCGGCGGTCAGCAGGATCCGCCCAGCCTCCCCCGGCAACGGCCGCGACGCCAGCCGACGCTGCCCGGCCCGCAGCATCCCCAGGGAGAAGTCACAGGCCACCACATCGGTCCCGGCGAGAGCGAAGGCTCGTGACGAGGTCGCCGTCCCGGCGGCGAGGTCGAGGACCCGAAGCCCCGGCCGCAGGTCCAGCGCGCCCGCCGCGGCGCGCCGCCAGGTCCGGTCGAGCCCGCCGGTGAGCACGGTGTTGGTCAGGTCGTACCGGTTGGCCACCCCGTCGAACATCGACGCGACGTCCCGCGGACGTTTGTCGAGTCCCGCTCTGCTCACCATGCCCCTTCCCCGCTCACCATGCCCCTTCCCCGCCGCCGAACCGCGCCGAGGCCGCCGCCGAGGCGTCGCGGGCGGCCCTCTCGACGGTGTCCCAGTCGGTGCTCTCGCCGATCCGCCGCAGCCGCGTGCGGGTCGGCTCGTCGCACAGCGCGCCCGCGACCCCGGCGGTGTACAGGTCGCGGGCCCGGGCACCGAGCCCTGCCGCGACCGCGTGCTCCGTCTCCAGATCGGTGCCGAACATAGCGGGATCGTCGGTGGCAAGCGAGCACGCGACCCCGGCCCGCAGCAACGCCGCCAAGGGGTGGTCGTCGAGGGATGCCACCGACCGAGTCCGCAGGTTGGACACCGGGCAGACGTCCAGCACGATCCCCTGATCGACCAGCCGTCGCATCAGCTCGGGGTCCTCGGCGGCCCGGATCCCATGCCGGATCCGCCTGGCTCCCAGCGCGTCGAGCGCGCCCCGTACGGACACCGGGCCCGCCGTCTCCCCCGCGTGCGGGACCGCGGCGAGCCCGCCGTCGGCGGCCAGTGCGAACGCCGGCGCGAACGGCTCGGGGGGATGACCGACCTCCGGTCCGCCGAGCCCAATGCCGACGACACCGCGATCGGCGAACCGCACCGCCCACCGCGCCACCTCCATCGCGGCCTCGACCGGCAGCACCCGCTCGATGTCCGGGGTGAGGCGCACCTCGACGCCATAGCGTTCCCGGGCCTCGATCGCCCCGTCGGCGTAGCCGTGGAAGATCTCCTCGACGCGGACCCCCCGATGGACCCGGAACCAGGGCGAGAAGATGCCCTCCAGGTAGACGGCGCCCGCCCGGGCCGCCTCGGCGGCGTAGTCGACGACCACCTGGCGGAAGTCGGCCTCCGTCCGCATCACGTGGGTGGTGAGGATCCAGGCCTTCAGGAAGTGGTCGAAGTCGCGGAAGCGGTAGAGGTCCGCGAGGCCCTCGACCGTGCGGGCAGGCAGCGCCTCGGAGTTGCGGCGCGCCATCTCCAGCAGGGTGGCGGGACGGACCGTGCCCTCCAGATGGACGTGGAGTTCGATCTTCGGCCCGGTCGGGGACGGGACCGCGAATCCGGAGGGGTCACTCACCCGGTCACTGTATGGTGCGCCCGGCTACGCGGAGATGAGCGGTAGCGCGGTGGAGGAGAAGTGCGAGGCCACCCGGTCGTCAACCGGGTCCTGCGCCGGGTCGCGGTGCACGACGAGGTGCTGGTAGCGGGTGTCGCGCTGAGCGGGGATGCGGCCGGCAGCACGGATCAGGGAGATCAGCTCCGACCGGTTGGTGCGGTGGCGCGCCCCGGCGGAGGAGACGACGTTCTCCTCCAGCATCACCGAGCCGAGGTCGTCGGCGCCCATGTGCAGGGTGAGCTGGCCGATCTCCTTGCCGGTGGTCAGCCAGGAGCCCTGCAGGTGCGTGATGTTGTCGAAGAACAGCCGCGCGACCGCGACGAGGCGGAGGTACTCCAGGGTCGTCGCCTGGGTGCGCCCGCCGAGATGATTGTTCTCCGGCTGGTAGGTCCAGGGGATGAACGAACGGAACCCGCCGGTCCGGTCCTGGACGTCCCGGATCATCGTCAGGTGTTCGATGCGCTCGGCGTTCGTCTCCCCCGTGCCCATCATGAAGGTGGCGGTGGATTCCAGGCCGAGGTTGTGGGCGGTCTCCATCACGGACAGCCAGACGTGACCGGGCTCCTTCAGCGGAGCGATCGCCTGCCGGGGCCGTTCGGTGAGAATCTCCGCTCCCGCGCCCGCGAAGCTGTCCAGGCCCGCGTCCCGCAGCCGGGTAATGACCTCGGGAAAAGTCAGATCGGACGTCCGGGCGATGTGCACAACCTCGCTGGCGCCCAGCGAGTGCAGCGCCAACTGGGGATATGCCTTCTTGATGGCGGCAAAGGTACGCTCATACCACTCGATGCCGAAGTCGGGATGGTGCCCGCCCTGCAGCATGATCTGCGTGGCGCCGAGCTCGACCGCCTCCCCGCACTTGGCGACGATGTCCTCGACGTCGCGGACCCAGCCCTCGGCATGCTTCGGAGCGCGGTAGAAGGCGCAAAACCGGCAGGCGGTCACGCAGACATTCGTGTAGTTGATGTTCCGGTCGATGATGTACGTCGCGATGCCATCGGGGAAACGGCGCCGACGGACCGTGTCCGCCGCGCCGCCGAGCGCGTGCAGCGGCGCCCTCGTATAGAGGAGCAGCGCCTCCTCCGCGGAGATACGCCCGCCGGCTGCGGCCCGGTCCAGCACAGACCGGATCTCGCCACCACCCCGACCCACCGGAATCTCACCATCGACATCCATACGGCCCTCCCCGCGTAGCGCCTTCGGCGCGACGCGGGGACCCCTGGCATCGGGCGCCGTTCGGGGTCTCCGTCGAATCACCTTCGGCGATCCTCCCAGGGTAGCCGTCGGAGCCTTCCGCGCGACGCGGGGGATGAACGGTCAGTGTCCGGATCGCGTCCTCGGGTCCACCGGGCTGGAGCCACCACGGGTGGCGTCAGTGTAGCCGGCTGTCGAGGAGCCGGCCGGGCTGGCGGGACCGGCGTCGTGGTGACCGTGGCCGCGGCTGGTGAGCTTCGCCTGGAGCTGCTTGATCTTGGCCCGGTTCTCCGGCCGGTTGGCCGCGGCCTTGGCCTTGTTGACCATCTCCTTGGTCTTCGGGCTGTGTAGGAAGTCCGTGATCTTGTTCGAGAAACTGGCCATGACAACGGTGTACCTATCCGGGCAGGGGTTTACGCCTGCCGGTCACCCGTTCGACGACCCGCCCGAGGAGCCGCCGAACGTGTCCCTCACCCGGTTCCACAGGCTGTCGAGCTGGTCATGGGTGTCATCCTTGACGGACGTGACGACCTTGTTCCACAACCGCTGGCGCTGTTCGTCGACCATCAAGGCGATCTGGTCCGCCGCGGAGAGCAGCAGCAGGACGACAAGAACGAACAGGATCGTGCGCTTGAAAGGGATCCGCAGCCGGAACCGACGCCGGGGACGCGGTCGCGGCACCGATTCGGCGTAGGGAGCCGGCGCGCGTCCGCGCGGCGCCGGCCGCGCCTCGGCCACCCGCGGGGCCGGGGCAGGCGCGGGACCCGCGGGCGCCGACGGGGGCCGCTGCTGGGCCACGGGGCGGGGCCGGGCCGGCGCCTGGGGAGACGGTGCCGCCTCCGCGGCACGGCCGGCGTAGGGCTGACCGGCGTAGGGCCGACCGGCGTAGGGCCGACCCGCGTGGGCCTGGTCCGGGTAGGGCTGACCGGCGTGCGGAGAATCCACCCGGGGCTGGCCGCCGTGCCTCGGGCGGGCGTCCGGCGCCGGCGGCGGATGGCCCCCCTCGCCGGAATTGTCGAAACCCGATCGGTGGCCGTTCCCGTCGGCCTCATCGTCGTACTGGACGAATCCGCCGCGGCGCCGTCGACGGGCCCGCGGCACCCCGTGCCGCGGGCCCGCGGCACGGTCGGCGGCCGGTGGCGGTGCCAGCGCGGGTGGCGGCACAGGCGGACCGGCCGGCGGGGGCCTGTCGCGGGCCGAGTCGTTCCACCAACGGTCGCCGCCGAGGGGCCGGGGCTCATTCTCCCACCAGCGCCGCTGTTCATACGGGGTCGCAACGTGGGTCGGATCCGGCCAACCGGCCCCGGCACCCCCGGCGAGCGCGGCCGCCCCAGCCCCGGCGGTACTGCGCCCCCGTGGCCAGGTCCCGTCGAGCAGTGCGGTCGCGGCGTCCCGCGCGTCACCGGCCCGGCCGCGTTCGCCGAGTAGGGTGAGCAGCAGGTTCTCGGTGGAGGGCCGGTCCCGGGGGTCGCGGGCGAGCGCGGACCGGACGATCGGCGTGAGATCCGGCGGCATGGCCCGCAGGTCCGGCTGACCCGTCAGGATCTTCTCCGACATCTCCAGGTAGGTGCCGTGGCCGTAGGGGTGACCGCCGGTGGCCGCGTAGCCGATCAGCAGTCCCCAGGCGAAGACGTCGACCGCCGGACCGAGCGCAGCGCCCTCCATCTGCTCGGGCGCCATCCAGCCGACCGAGCCGAGGACCAGACCCGTCTGGGTGCGGCCCTTCGTCATGTCGAGCGTGCGGGCGATCCCGAAGTCGATGACCCGGGGGCCGGAGTACGACAGCATGACGTTGCTCGGTTTGAGATCCCTGTGCACGATGCCGGCCCGGTGGATGGCGGTGAGCGCGGACGCCACGCCGACCGCCACGCCCTGCAGTGTCGACAGCGGCAGCGGACCGGACTCGGTGACGGCCTGATCAAGCCGGACGCCGTCGATGTACTCCGTGACCAGATAAGGACGACGCGCGTCGGGATCGGCGTCGAGTACCTGGGCGGTGCAGAAGGGCGCGACCCGCCGAGCGGCCGCCACCTCGTCCCGGAAACGTGCCCGGAATTCCGGGTCGGCGGCGAGGTCCGACCTGATCACCTTGATCGCAACGAACTTCTCGGCCGCGTCCTGGGCGAGGAACACCGTTCCCATCCCACCCGCGCCCAGCCGACCGACGACCTGGTAAACACCGATCGTGGTCGGATCATCGGGATGCGGCGCCTCGGCCGGATATCCGCCGATAGGCGAAACCCGACGCGCCGATCGTTCCGTCACTGTTCTCCCGCCCGTGTTATACCTCCGGCCGCGGCCCAGGTACCGTTCCGGCCTGGGAGCCGTCACCGGTGCCGCAATTGTCTCCCCGTGCAGGGAGATGAACCCATCATCACGCCACAGTCCGTCGTCGCCCAGTCCCTACGGGCATCCGCAACGGCGCGGAAGTCACGCTAACCCTCTCGAGTAAATCGATGTCGAGCGTTGTCCGCCAGCCGACGCGGCGGATCCGATCGTTCCCGCCAGCCGTATCCGAGGAGACCGCAGGTGGTCGACAACAACCACAGGTGGTCGACGACTCACCATTCCGCGGATGAAGGCGGGTGAGGTGTGTCTCCGGCAGGATGAGGGAGGGAACATCCACTGCTACCGACCGGCTGCCCCGACAGCGCCGGTCGGCCGCCAAGCCTAGGGAGTCACCCGTGGTCACGCAGTCCGCCGATGCGCACCAGCCCGCGAACGCGGTCACGGAGACCGACCCCGCGGCCGGAGCGAGCGTCACCGGCGCCGTGCGGTCGGGGACGTCCCCGGTCGACACCGACGTCGACATGCTGATCGTAGGCGCCGGTCCGGCCGGTCTCTACGGCGCCTACTACGCCGGATTCCGCGGCATGTCGGTCGCGCTCATGGACTCGTTGCCCGAGGCCGGCGGTCAGGTCACCGCGATGTACCCGGAGAAGGTGATCTACGACATCGCGGGTCTGCCGGCCGTCCGGGGGCGGGAACTGATCGACGCCCTGTTGATCCAGGCGAACCAGTTCTCCCCCACCTACCTGCTGGGCCAGCAGGCCGCCGAGCTGGCCCACAAGCCGGACGCCGTGGTGGTGACCAGCAGCCAGGGCCTTCGGGTACGCGCCAAGGTCGTCGTCATCACCGGCGGTCTCGGCACCTTCGCCCCCCGCCCGCTGCCCACCGGCACCGCGCATCTGGGCCGCGGCCTGGTCTACTTCGTGCCCAAGCTCGACGTCCACACCGGCCAGGACGTCATCGTGGTCGGCGGCGGGGACAGCGCCTTCGACTGGGCGCTGGCCCTGGAGCCGATCGCCCGCTCGGTCACCCTCGTGCACCGGCGGGACCGGTTCCGGGCGCATATGTCCACAGTCGAGCGGGTCGAGGCGTCCTCCGTCGAGATCCTGACCTTCACCGAGGTCGCCATGGTCCACGGTGAGGAGTGGATCGAGAAGGTCGAACTGGTGCAGACCCGCACCGGCGACCGACATGTCCGACCCGCGCAGGCGGTCGTCGCCGCGCTCGGATTCACCGCCGACCTCGGACCGCTGACCCGCTGGAATCTGACCATTGACAAGCGGCACATTGTCGTCGACCCGACGATGGCGACCGGGGTCGAGCGGATCTTCGCGGCCGGCGACATCACCGAGTACCCGGGGAAGGTCCGCCTGATCGCGACGGGTTTCGGGGAGGCCGCGACGGCGGTCAACAACGCGGCGCCGCTGGTGGACCCGTCGGCAAAGATCTTCCCGGGGCACAGCTCCGACGACGGCACCGGCGGCTGAGCGCCCGGCGGGCGTGGCCGACAGGCGTGGCCGACGGATGCGGCCGACGGATGTGGCCGTTTCCGACCGGGCACCGGCGGACCCGCGGCGCACACTGGGAACATGCGCGGTCTACTGGTGATCGGTCACGGATCCCGGCGGGACGAGGCGAACGCGACGGTTCGGGAACTCGCCCACCGGCTCCTGGTCGATCCCGGCCATGTGGTCGATCCCGGCCATGCCGCCGCGCCATGGACGTGGGGGGCGGTCGAAGCCGCCTTCCTTGAAATCGCCCAGCCCGACATCGCCACCGGGTACGCCACGCTGGCCGACGCGGGATGCACCGAAATCGTCGCCTACCCGTTCTTCCTGTTCGACGGCAACCACACCCGCCGGGACATCCCGGCGGCACTGGAGGGCGCCCGGTGCCGGCACCCGACGACCCGATGGGTGCTGTCGGAGCCGCTCGGGCTGCACGCGAGCGTCGTCGACGCGGTCCGCGCGCGACTCGACGACACCCTGCGTCTCCTGGTCCGCGAAGCCGATGCNGCCACCCTGAAGATCAACCCCCAGGCGAGCCGGTGGACCGGCTGGTGACGACGAAGTCCGCGACGGCGGCCGCGAGCGGATGGACCCCGGGTTCGGTGGGCACGATGTCCACCCGCATGCCCGCCGCCGCGCAGGCCAGCGCGCTGCGTCGACCCATCGCCGCGATGAGCAGATCGGGCGGGAGAGGTCCGTAGATCTCGGCGGTGCCGCGGGCGGCGGTGGACGACGCGAAGACCGCGACGTCGAAGTCGCCATGCCGGAGCTCCTCGGCGATCCGGGGATCCGGCTCGGCGGTCACGTCGGTGAGCAGCGGCACCCGGCGCAGGGAACACACCGCGTCCGGCGGGTCCGCCGCGCCGGCGATCAGCACCCGCGACGAGCCGGTCGGACCGGCGGGACCGGTCGACGATGGATCCGCGGACAGCGGATCCGTGGACAGCTCGGCGACGGGCACCGAGGCGAGGCCCAGGCCGTCAAGCGCTTCCGCGGCGTCCTCGCGGGCCGCGACGAGAGTCAGGCCGGCCAACGCCCGCACGTCGGTGCCGGCTCGACGCAGCAGGGTCACCACGGCGGCGACCTCGTCCGCATCGGCCAGCAGCAGGCCGCCCGCTCCCGGCAGCGCCGCCACCAGCGCGGCACCGGCGTCCTCGACCGGCGCGGGCCGGGCAACGACGGTCTCGACCGCATCCGCGCCCAGCTGCCGCAGCCGGCGAGCCAGCAGACCCGGCCGCGGCCGGGTACGGGCCACGAGTACCCGGATCCCGGTGAGCGGCCCCGCCTCCAAGGCCAGCGCGTCCCGGCGCGCCGCGACCTCTCCGACCACGATCACCGCGGGAGACCGCACACCGGCCGCGATCGCGTCGATCGCCAGCGCGTCCAGGGTGGTCCGCAGGACCCGCTGCGCCGGGGTCGCCC
Source organism: Frankia sp. Allo2 (assembly GCF_000733325.1). Lineage (NCBI taxonomy): Bacteria > Bacillati > Actinomycetota > Actinomycetes > Frankiales > Frankiaceae > Frankia > Frankia sp. Allo2. Next base: position 146,781 of record NZ_JPHT01000002.1, on the reverse strand, counting down.
CGCGCTCGATGACCGCGACCGGCGTCGCCTCGGGGCGACCGCCGGTGAGCAGCGCGTCGGCGATGTCCATGAGACGCGCCACCCCCATCAGGATGACGATGGTCGCCCGGGAGGCCGCGAGAGCGGCCCAGTCCACCGTCGACTCCGGATGGCCGGGTGGCAGGTGCCCCGAGACGATGGCAACTTCCTGCGCGAGACCACGATGGGTGACCGGGATGCCGGCACAGGCGGGTACGGCCAGCGCCGAGGTGACGCCGGGCACGACGGTGCACGCGACCCCCGCCGCGGCGCAGGCCTGCGCCTCCTCGCTGCCTCGCCCGAGCATGTAGGGATCGCCGCCCTTGAGGCGGACGACGCGCGCACCGGCGCGCGCCCGGTCGACGAGGACCGCGTTGATCTCCTCCTGGGTCCACGACGGGGCGGCCGGGCTCTTGCCCACGTGGATGATCTCGGCGCCGGCCGGGGCGGCGCCGAGGAGGACGGCCGCGGCGAGCCGGTCGGTGACCACGACGTCCGCGTTCGCCAGCACCTCACGGCCGCGAACGGTGAGCAGACCGGGATCGCCCGGACCCGCGCCGACCAGCCAGACCTCACCCACACTTCGCCCGTCCGTCACGGCGTGCACCGTACCTGCTCGGTTGCCTTCGAACACCGGCAGCCGGCAGGCCCGAGGAGGTCAGTGGATGCCGCACTCCGTCTTGATCGAACCGACCCACCGGCCCTCCCGGCCGGCGCCCCGCCGGGTGCACGGCCAGCAGCCGACCGAGTCGTAACCATCGGAGAGGAGCGGGTTGACGATGACGCCGTGCTCGGCCACGTAGCGTTCGACGTCCTCGTCGGTCCAAGCCGCGAGCGGGTGGATCTTCACCTTGCCCCGTCGGGCGTCCCAGTCGACGNCCCGGAGCTTCGCCCGGCNGGGCGNCNCCGCCCGCCGCGACCCCGCGGCCCAGGCACGGTAGGGCGCCAGGGCCCGATCCAGCGGAACGACCTTGCGCATCCGGCAGCACAGGTCCGGGTCGGTCCGGTAGAGGTCCTGGCCGTAGACGGCGTCCTGGCCGACGACGGTGAGCTGCGGACGGGCGCTGATGATCGGCAGGTCGTAGGTTCCGGCCACCGCGTCCCGGGTACCGACGGTCTCGGGGAAGTGATAACCGGTGTCGATGAAAACCACGGGGACGTCGGACCGAATCCGGGCGAGCATGTCCACGAGGATCGCCTCAGCCATCGAGGCGGCGATCGCCAGCTTCGTCCCGAATTCCCCGACCGCCCAGCGCAGGATCTCCTCCGCCGGCGCGCCCTCGAGGTCGTCCCCGGCCCGCAGCGCCCGGGCCTGCAACGCGGCATCCATCAGCTCGTCTCCTCGTCGTCACGCAACCCGGCTCCGGCGACGCCGCAGGCGGATGCCGCGGTCGTCCACCGGGCAGCCGCCCGGGTGCTGTCCATTGCCGATCACCGTGCCGCCTGCTCTTCCGCCGCGCCGAACGCCCCGCCCGTGATGACGGCGGTCCCGCCCGAGGCGACCGCGAGGGCCGTCAGGCTCAGCCGGAAGCCCCGCAGGCAGGACCGGCACGCCCAGTACCCGTGACCATGTCCCGCGCCGGAGCCCTCCGGCGGCGTGTCCGGGACGATGTCCTCCTCGCCGCAATACGGGCAGTAGAAGGGCACCACCCGCTCACCGCTAGCCATCTGCGGCACCGAGCGCCGTCAGTTGGGCCTCGTCGGCCCGCTCCGCCCAGTCCGCGAAGCTCTCCCCCGCGGTCCGGTCCGCCCGGTAGGTCTCCAGCACCGCGACGACGTAGTCGACGAGGCCGTCGGCGGTCACCTTCAGACCACGCGACTTGCGGCCCAGCCGCGACCTGGTGCCCAGGTGCCCGCCGAGGTGGACCTGGAAGCCCTCGACCATCTCACCGGTGGCGTCGTCCGGTACCAGGGAGCCCTTGAGCCCGATGTCGGCGACCTGAAAGCGGGCGCAGGCGTTGGGGCAGCCGTTGACGTTGATCCCGATCGGCTCGTCGAAGTCGGGCAGCCGGCGTTCGAGCTCGTCGATGAGGTCGCGGGCCCGACCCTTGGTCTCGACGATCGCCAGTTTGCAGAACTCGATACCGGTGCAGGCCATCGTGCCGCGCCGGAACACGCTCGGGCGGACCACCAGGTCGAGCGCACCGAGTTCGGCCTCCAGCGCGTTGACGTCCGCGTCGGCGACATCGAGGATGACGAGCTTCTGCGTCGTCGTGGCGCGGATGCGGCCCTGCCCGAACCGGTCGGCGAGGTCCGCCACCGCGCTCAGCGTGGTCCCGCTGAGCCGACCCGCCCGCGGTGCGAACCCCACGGCGTTGCGGCCGTCGCGCTGGCGGTGCACCCCGATGTGGTCGCGCCCCTCGCTGCGCGGNGGGGCCGGCGGCGGGCCATCGGGCAGCGCCGAAGCCAGGTACTCCTTCTCCAGAGTCGCGCGCACCCATTCGGCGCCCATGTCCGCGACCAGGAACTTCAACCGGGCGCGGGTGCGCAGCCGTCGGTAGCCGTAGTCTCGGAACAGCGATACGACGCCGTGCCAGACCTCGGCAACCCGCGCCGGCGGCACGAACGCGCCCAGCCGCACGCCGAGCCGTGGGTTCGTCGACAGACCGCCACCGACCCACAGGTCGTAGCCGGCTCCCAGCTCCGGATGGACGACCCCGACGAACGCGATGTCGTTGATCTCGTGCAACGTGCAGTGGTCGGCGCAGCCGGAGATGGCGCTTTTGAACTTACGGGGCAGGTTGGCCAGCGTGGGGTCGCCGACGAACCGGCGGACGACCTCGTCGATCGCCTCGCTCCCGTCGATGATCTCGTCACCGTCGACCCCGGCGAGCGGGCAACCGAGGATCACCCGGGGGGTGTCGCCACAGGCCTCGGCGGTGGTCATGCCGGCGTTCTCCAGCGCCGCCCAGATCGCCGGCACATCCTCGATCCGGATCCAGTGGAGTTGGATGTTCTGCCGGTCGGTGACATCAGCGACGTCCCGGCCGTAGCAGGTGGAGACGTCGGCGATCACCCGGAGCTGATCCGAGGTCATCCGGCCGCCGTCGAGCCGGATGCGCTGCATGAAGTAGGAGTCGTCCAGTTCCTNGGGTTNGAGGANCNCCGNCCGCCCGCCACTGATCCCCGGCCGGCGCTGGGTGTACAGACCCCACCACCGGAACCGGCCCCGCAGGTCCTGGGGATCGATCCCGTCGAAACCGGTGCGCGGGTAGAGGTTGAGGATGCGGTCCCGCACCTCCAGGCCGCCTTGGTCCTTCTTCATCCGCTCGTTCGCGTTGAGCGGCTCGGAATATCCCAACGCCCACTGGCCCGCTCCCTTGGGTCGGGACGGGCGCGCGGACCGGGCAGGACGAGCAGGAGAAGTCATGAGATCTCTCGGTGCGCGAGGAAGTCGCGGCGCCGACAGCGGGCGCCACGAACGGAGACGTCAGCGGGGGCGGCGACAGCCGGCGCTGGAAACCCGCAGCAGGTCGACGTGCAGACGGGCGACGAGCATCGGCTCGATCACCAGGCACGGCACCGCGGGGGACGACGCAGCCCGGCGCCGGCGGGAGGCATCGACCGGAAGGCCCGACGCCTGCCCAACCGGCACCCCACCAGCGAGGGCGCACGTAGTCACGAGCCCATGTTTCCACAGAAGTACGGCCGATGGGCAAGTCGGGGCACTGTCCGGCCTACTTCGACCCGCCATGCTGCTCCAAACTGCAACAAACCGGACAGCCAGCCCCGAGATCGTCCATCATGGCCGATGCGACCGATGCGGCAACCATGACAGCCACCGAACATAAAACTCTATCATGCCAGTGGAGAAAATGAACAATTCTGCCAGTCGCAAGATCGCTCAGATCGTCCGGTGGACGGCGCACAGCCGTCGAAGCTGCTCCACCAGCGGACCGGTGGCCAGCCCTTTCTCCAGCAGGGCGTCCGCGCCGAGTTCCAGCACCTGGTCGAGCAACGCATCCTCAGAGAATCCCGTGAAAATCACCACCGTGGCCCGCGGCACGACCCGCCGGATCCGCGGCAGGGCGGCGATGCCGTCGAGGACCGGCATGGCCAGGTCAAGCAGCACGAGGTCCGGCTCGGTGCGGACGACCTCGTCGATCGCCTCCGCGCCGTTGGACGCGGCGCCGACGATCACGAAGTCGGGTTCGGTCTCCAGCAACAGGCACAATAGTTCGCGCACGCCGTCCGCGTCGTCAACGACGACGACGCGCCGTGGACCGGGCGGAGGCACCTGCTCCCCCGGAGGGGAACCACGGCCCACAGCGGAACCGCCGGCCAGGCCGACGGCCTTCTCCCCGACGAGCCCGACGGTGTCGGCATCCACCGAACGGCCGGTATCCACCATTCTTTTGTACGCGCCCCGCCCGACCCCGCGCATCGTCATTCAGGATGGTTTCCGAGGATGACCCACGTTGGCCATCAGGCCGATACCCGCAGACCGTCGCGAAGCACCGCAGCCTGGACGCGGCCGCGATAGCACACCATGCGGGAATAGCCCGTCCGGACGAGCCCTCGGCGATTCCGCCGCTTTCTGCCAACACTTCCGTGGCAACGCTCGCGTTTCCCAACAATAACCCAAGAAGGTCGGCATAATGTCTCGACGGAGGCGCGGTACGACGGACGACTTCCACGCTACGATCAATCGGTCGACCACGAAGCGCGACGCCGANCAACTTCGCCTGCCACCCGACAGCTGAGAGTAATCATTGGAACTGGATGTGTATGGGACTTTTGACCTCTAGTCTACTAGGGTGCAGTCTGGAGTAATCTGATCACTATCGGTGACTCTCTGCTGGCCATCGGGCGGGCGACCGTCAGGCGGGCGGGCAGAGACAGCACACGACTGCTGAGCTTCCCTCCTCGGGAGGCGGGACCTTGCCACGCGGAAGGACGTCACAGATGCGGCAACGGAGCCGAGGCCGGCACGATGCGGCGACCGCCGAAGACCTGCTACCCGCTGAGGTCCGACGGCGGCGCTGTGAACGTGTCCTCTCTCGGGAGGAGCTCGCCCGACGCACCGGCTACAGCCGCCAGTACATCGGTCAGCTCGAACANCCCAGCCGAGGCATCCCCTCCCGGCCGGTGATCGCCGCAGTCGACGCGGCGCTGGAGGCCGGGGGCGCCCTCATCGACCTGCGTGAGGCAGCCGTCGCCGCCCGGGCGGAACGCCTGCGTCGCAGGCCCGATCCGGAGCGGGAGTCCCGCCGCCGGGTTTCGGATCTGCTCGACCACCGCCGGTCGGACACCGAACTGGACTACCTCGATCGGTTGGTGGCCGATCTGATCGCCAAGGCCGATCGGCTCGATCCACAGGACGTCACCGCCCAGGTGCTGGAGCAGCAGAACGTCGTCGACAACCTGCTACACACGCCCATGCTGCCGCACCAGCAGTTCCGGCTGTTCATGCTCGCGGGTCACCTGGCCGGGCTGCTCGCCATCTCCCTGTTGGACGTGGACGAGCTCGCGGGAGCCAGCACCTGCTGCCTCGAGGCGGCGGTGTTCACCGAGCTGACCGGTCACGAAGGACTACGGGCCTGGACCCTCGCGGTCAACAGCCTCATCGACGCGGCCGCCCGGCAGGTCTGCGAGGGCACCGAACCCGGCACCGAACCCGGCATCGTGTCCGGCGACGGCCCCGGGGCCCCCGTGCCACCGGACCCACGGTCCGGGCCGCCAGGTGAGCCCAGCGCTCCGAGGTATGCTCTGGCCGACGGGGATGATTCCGGTGGCGAGACTCTCGACGAGATGCTGATCGCGCCGGGCGGGCGAGCCACCCCGCCCCGGTTGATCGCGCTGGTNAAGGGCCGTATCGCGCGCTTCGCCACGGCGAGTACGCGCCGAGCGGTTCCGATTCCGCCGACCAGTATCTCCCGCGCGTTCCGACCACCGGTCTGAGCGGGGTTCCGACCGCCGGCCTGAGTGGCGCTCAGACGTCCGCGAAACGCAGTTCGCGCAGCGCCGGAACATCACCTCGCCGCGCGGCACGTCCGGCGAAGGCGATAATCCCCGCCTGCTGGCGCGCACCAAGCCGAAAGTCGAGAGTGGTGAAATACCGGGCCAGCGTGCCCGGGTCGAACACCTCAAAACGGGCCGCCCGCGCCGCGACCTCGTCCACATCACGCAGCGCCAGGTCGAGTCCGGAGCGGAACGCGCCGTGCACCTCCTTGACCACCCCGGGACGGCGTTCGGCGAAGGACCGTCGGGCGGCCCACACGGCGAACACCATGGGCAGGCCGGTCCACTCCTGCCAGGCGGCACCGAGATCGATGAGCCGGAGAGGATGGTCCGGACCGCCCCGCTCGGCGTCGTAGGTCGCCCGTAGCGCGGTATCCCCGATGATCACCGCGGCATCCGCCTCCCGCAGCATCGACGGCAGGTCCGGCGGCATCGTCACGTACTCCGGTCGCAGGCCGTGGCGCTCCTCCAGCAACATCCGGGCGAGCAGCACGCTGGTCCTGGACGTCGAGCCGAGCGCGACGGTCCGGATCTCCGCGAGCGGCGCCGCCGTGCTCAGCACGACGGACAGGACCGGACCGTCGGAGCCGACCGCGAGGTCGGGCAGCACGACGAGCTCGTCGGCATGCCGGAGGTACTCCACCAGGCTGATCGGACCGATATCGAGATCGCCGACGATCAGCGCGTCGTTCAGCCGGTCCGGGGTGTCCTTCGTCAGCTCGATGTCGAGCAGAGCACCGGAGTGGACCAGTCCCCAGTACAGCGGCAGGCAGTTCAGAAACTGGATGTGCCCCACCCGGGGACGGGCCTGGGTATCGCCGTCGTCGTCCGCTCCGGCTCCGGTCAACACCGTCCGCCCCGGCGCTCCTCCATGACCTCGATGACCGCGCGGCGCTGGCGCAACGCCAGGGGATAGCTGAGCAGCCCGCTGAACACCACGGCCAGGGCGAAGGCCAGCAGCCCGTTCACCCCCAGCAGCAGGACCACGGCCAGCACCGCTCCGAAGAGCACCACGCGTACCGCGAAGTACCGCAGGTTGATGCCGAGCAGGCCGCGCTCGCCCGCCTGGCCCGATTCGGTCGGCGAGTCGGGCATCGCCCGCTGTGGCCACGAAACCCGCTGTGGCCACGAAACCAGCCGCCTACGCGATTGCGCCATCACGTCCTCCGTCTCTTCGTCGGCACCCAGCCGAGCCGGCGCAGCACGGTCGGGAAGAAGCCCAGCCCCAGGAAGACGACGAACAGACCCAGCAGGCCGGCGGCACCGATCGGCAGACCGATCCAGTCGAGCACCACATACCCGGCCACCCCCGGAAACAGGATCACCAGGAAGGCCAGCACAAAGATCGATCCGATGCCGGGTGCTCCGTGGGGCCGGACAGGCCCGGAACCCCCGGGCGCCGGCGACTCCTCGGATCCGCGGGCCGGCCCCGGCCCCTCCCCGGTGCCCATCCGGTCCACCGGTCAGGCGTCGATCGAGGTCGGGACGTCACGCCGAGCCGGGTCGGGACCGTCGTAGACACGGATCTCCCGGTAGCGGGTGTCCCGCTCGACCGGGCGGAAGCCGGCGTCGCGGATGATTGCGAGCAGATCCTCGCGGGTCATGGTGTGCGGCGTCCCGAACCGGTCCGCATCGTGCGTGATCTTGTACTCGACAACGGAACCGTCGAGGTCGTCGGCGCCGAAGTTCAACGCGAGCTGCGCCGTGGTGAGACCATGCATCACCCAGAAGCACTTGATGTGGTCCACGTTGTCGAACAGCAGCCGGGAGACGGCGAACGTCTTCAACGCCTCGGCCCCCGTCGCCATCGGCTGGTTCATCAACCGGTTGCGCGGGTCGCCGGCGGCGTCGTGCTGGAAGCGCAGCGGGATGAAGACCGTGAACCCGCCCGTGGAATCCTGCAGCTCACGCAGCCGCAGCACGTGGTCCACCCGGTGCCGGGGGTCCTCGACGTGCCCGTACAGCATCGTGCACGGAGTGCGCAGGCCCTTGGCGTGGGCGAGCCGGTGGATGCGCGACCAGTCCTCCCAGTGCGTCTCGTGACCGACGATCTTCTGGCGGACCTCCCAGTCGAAGATCTCCGCGCCGCCGCCGGTGAGCGACTCGAGTCCCGCGTCGATGAGCTCGTCGAGGATCTCATCGGCGGACAGGCCACTGATCTTCTCAAACCAGTGGATCTCGGTAGCGGTGAACGCCTTCAAGGCGACGCCGGGCAGCGCCTTGCCGAGCTCCCGCAGCGAGCGCGGATAGTAACGCCAGGGCAGCGTCGGATGCAGACCGTTGACGATATGCAGCTCGGTGATCCCGGCCGGCTCCATCTCCTTCGCCAGCCGGACAGCCTCCTCGATGCGCATGGTGTAGGCATCGGACTCACCGGGCTTGCGCTGGAACGAGCAGTACGCGCAGGACGCCGAGCAGACGTTCGTCAGGTTCAGATGCCGGTTGACGTTGAAGAAGGTCTTGTCGCCGTTCTTTCTGGTGCGAACCTCGTGGGCGAGACCGCCCAACCAGACGAGGTCGTCGCTGGCGTACAGCGCCTCCCCGTCGGCACGGCTCAGTCTCTCGCCGGCGGAAACTTTGNCCTCGATCNCCCGNTTGANCCCANCATCCATNCCTNCCANCCTAGCCCGCCGGTCTCGGTGTCCTCGGAGGCGAGCACGGCTGCCCGGTCACAGCCGCCCCGCGATCCGCCCCGCGATCCGGCGGGGCGTCCGACTACTCGCGGCTACCCGGCGTTCCCGCTGTTCCCGCTGTTCCCGGCGTTCCCGGCGTTCCCGGCGTTCCTCGCATCCGGGCGCTGAGCGGCCCGCTGTGCGGCCCTGCGCTGCATCCGCCCGAGCGGCCAGGTCAGCAGTCCGGCGACAGCGAACCCAACGAGCAGCGCCATCAGCAGGTTCAGCCCGACGGCCACCAGGATCACGGTAATCACGGCGAGGGCTGCGACGCGGATCAGGAAATACGGCAGTTGCGCACGCAGGTTCACGTCCTGCGGCGCGGGCCGCTCGGCGCGAGTGGGACGACCCGGCCGCGCCGAGGCGGATCTGCGTGCCGTGGCCCCGTCCNCCCCNCCGGTTCCCCGGCCCCGGTTCCTCGTCGGTCCGCGCCCNCCCGTCGCCATATCGTCCTCATCCCGCCGGCACCGCGGCCCCGGTCGGGGCCCGTTCCCGACAACTGTGCCTGTCCGGGTGGGGCCTGCGCCAGGGGGAACAGACGTCACCCGGCCGGTGGCGCCGTCTCGACCTCCAGCAGGTCACGGCGGTCCGCCAGGTCACGGCGGGCGCCGCCGAGCTCGCCGGTCCAACGCCGGAAGAGCGTGTGCGGCACGTCGGCGGCGTCGAGCACCCGCCCGGCCACGAAGTCGACGAGATCGCCGGCCGTCCGCACACCCGCGTAAAACCCCGGGCTCGCCGCGGCCACCACCGCCCCGGCGTCGTGCAGGTCCAGCATGTGGCGCAGCGTCGCGCGGGTGTAGGGCATCTCCCGCGGGACGACGATCAGACGGCGGCCTTCCTTGAGCGTGACATCCGCCGACCGCTGCAACAGATCCTTGGACAGTCCCAGGGTGATGCCGGCCAGGCAGGCGGTGCTCGCCGGGACGACGATCATCCCGCGAGTCGGGTACGAACCGCTGCTCGTCGGCGCCCCCAGATCACCAGGGGCATGTACCGCGACGAGGGTGGACACCGTATCGGCCAGCACGTCACGATCGGCCAGCCGCGCCGACAGACCCTCCGGAGGTGACACCCCGCCCAGGGGCATGGACAGCCACGTGACCAGGGCTTTCGCCCAGGCGGAGTCACGCCAGGCGATACCCGTCTCATCGAGCAGGGTCAGGCGGGCCGCGCGGGACAGCACCAGATCGACTGGCAGCCGAGCGGCCAGCAGGCCACGCAGCACCGCGGCCGCGTAGGGGGTTCCACTGGCGCCGCTCACCCCGACCACCCACGGCAGGCGCGCTCCGGCCCCCTCCTCGGGGGCACTGAACACATCGGCCATGACGAATCCGATGCTCAGACGGCCAGACCACGGCTGGCGAGATCGACAACGGCGAAGAGGAACAAGACGATGCCGACGAATCCGTTCGCGGTGAGGAAGGCCCGGTTGACCCGCGACAGGTCGTTCGGGGACACGATGGCGTGCTCATAGCAGAATGCCGCCGCCGTCAGCACGAGCCCAGCCCACCACCACGGACCGGCGTTGTCCATCAGCCCGTAGACGATGAACAACGCAAAGGTGATCATATGCGTAACCGTGGAACCAATGAGCGCGGCCCGCACCCCGAACCGGGCCGGCACCGCACGCACGCCGATGCGCCGGTCGACCTCGGCATCCTGGCAGGCGTAGATCACGTCGAAGCCGCCGATCCAGCTACCGACCGCAAGGCCGAGCACCAGTGCGGCCCAGGACCACTCACCGGTGACCGCGATCCACGCGCCGACCGGGGCCACCGCCTGGGCGATGCCGAGCACGGCGTGCGGGAAGTCGGTGAACCGTTTCGCGTAGGGGTAGACGACAAGCGGCGCGACGGCGACCGGCGCGAGCAGCAGGCAGAGCCAGGACAAGGCCGCGGCGGCGGTGAGGAAGACGGCGAGCGCGACCGCGGCGCCGACGACCGCCGTACGCACCGAGACCACGCCGGTGACCAGCTCTCGGTTCGCCGTCCTCGGATTACGGGCGTCGATCGCGCGATCGATGACCCGGTTTGCGGCCATGGCGAAAGTTCGGGCCGCGACCATCGCCACGGTGACGAGGGCGAGGTCCGACCAGTGCACCGACCGGGAATCCGCGAACGAGGCGGCGAGCGCCGCGATGTAGGCGAACGGCAGCGCGAAGACCGAGTGCTCGATGACGACGAGCCGCAGAAACGCCCGTACCCGGCCGGTGGCGTGTCCCGGGCCGGCTCCCGACCCTCGCCCGACCGACTCCGACGCGCCAGGCACCCACGCGGCGTCACTCACCGCGATCACCACTCCTTGTTCCTTGCCCAGCCAGAGGCCCCAGCGTCCTTTTTGTCCCTCTGGCTAGGCAAGAAAAACGGAGGACGGTCACAGGCCATACTCCTTCCATCGGCGGGTGACCCGTTCGCGGACCGCCTCGTCCATGACGATCTCCTCCGGCCAGCCGCCGTCGCGCCGGTAACCCTCGCTCGGTAGCTTGCGGGTCGCGTCCACACCGACCTTGCCGCCCCAGAACTGCTCGTAGGCGGCGTGGTCGAGATGGTCCACCGGCCCGATGGTGGTGATCAGGTCGTGGGCATAGTCGACGTTGCCGAAGGCGCGCCAAGCGACCTCGTGGTAGTCGTGCACGTCGCAGTCGGCGTCGACGACCACGATCAGCTTCGACAACGACAGCAGCCCGGCCCCCCAGACCGCGTTCATCACCTTCTGCGCGTGCTTCGGATAACGCTTCTCGATGGAGACGATGCAGCAATTGTGGAACACCCCCGCCTCGGGCAGGTCGTAGTCGACGATCTCGGGAATCATCATCCTGACCAGTGGCAGGAAGATCCGTTCGGTGGCCTTGCCCATCGGACCGTCCTCCTGCGGCGGCCGACCGACCACGATCGTCTGGAACACCGGGTCACGCTGCATCGTCATCACGTCGACGTGCAGCGCCGGGAACGGTTCGACGGGCGTGTAGAAGCCGGTGTGGTCGCCGAACGGCCCCTCGGGCAGCCGCTCCCCCGGCTCGAGCCAGCCCTCGATCACCACCTGTGCGTTCGCGGGCACCCGCAGCGGGACGGAGAGGCAGTCGACCATCTCCACCCGCTCGCCGCGCAGGTAACCGGCGAACAGGTACTCGTCGAGGTCGGCAGGCAGGGGGGCGGACGCGGCGTAGGTGACCGCCGGGTCGCACCCGAACGCGATGGCGACCGGCAGCCGCTCCCCACGCCGCTCGGCGACCGCGTGATGCGCGTTGGAGTCCTTGTGGATCTGCCAGTGCATGCCGACGGTGCGTGCGTCATGGCGTTGCAACCGGTACATCCCGAGGTTACGCGCCCCGGTCTCGGGGTGCTTCGTGTGCGTCAGACCGAGGTTGAGGAAGGCCCCGCCGTCGTTCGGCCAGGCGTGCACCCCCGGCAGCCGGAACAGGTCGACGTCCGGACCCTTGAGGACGACGTCCTGGCAGGGCGCGGTCCGGACCCGGCGGGGCGGGACCGAGGCGAGCGACGCTGCCTTGCCGAACGCCTCACGCAACCCGGACAGGCCGATCGGCAGCTGCGGGCGCAGCAGCGCGCCGAGCCGTTCACCGATGTCGTCCAGCGCCTCGACGCCGAGCGCGGCAGCCATCCGCTCCTCGGTGCCGAACACATTGATCGCCAGCGGCATGTCGGCGCCGGCCGGGGACTCGAACAGCAGAGCCGGCCCGCGCTCCCGTACCACCCGGGTCACGATCTCGGTGACCTCGAGACGCGGGTCGACGGGTACGGTGACGCGGCGCAGATCCTTCCGCCTTTCGAGATGAGCAAGGAACGCACGCAGATCCGCCCAGGCCATGAGCTCCATCCTCGCAGTCGCCACGGGTGGATGCCCGACCGCCCACAGGTGGTCACGATCCCAGTTCAACACGTCACGTCCCGGGCACGGCCTCGTCGGATAACGGACCGGGAGGACGAGGAGCCGGCGCGGAAGGCACACTAGAGATACACGGGCCGGCCATCACCACGACATGTACGTCCGTCGCGGGCCATAGCGGACGGTACGTGCTCGCCTGACCCATCTGGTGAGGTCGCCCGTCCGTGGCGCCATCCGTCCGTGACGTCGCCACGGGTCGGGGGTTTCGCCACGGGTCGGGGATTAGATGCCCGCGGATCGGATGTTCCATACCTGACAGGCCAAGACGGACATAACGATCAAGAAAAGCAGGAAGGAGCGACCGGCCGGTGCTGGGCCTCGCGCTGACGTTTGTGATCATTGGTGTTTGGGCTTACGCGATCATCGATGTCTTCGGGACACCCCCCGAGGAGGTTCGGATCATGCCCAAACTCGCGTGGATCGTAGCAGTGATCTTCCTTGGTATCTTCGGCACCGCCGGATGGTTTTTCTTCGGTCGACCTCGCGCGAACAGCGTCGGCGAGCGGCCGTTGCGCCGGCCGGTCTCCGACCATCCGGCCTTCGGGCAACGATCGTCCTGGGGCATCGACAGCCGGCGTGATGGCGGCTTCGGCCGGTACAGCGCGCGGACGGGCACCCGCCGGGCCGCCGTCCGGCCGAAGGGTCCCGACGACGACCCGGACTTCATGCGGGAGCTGTCCGCCCGGATCCGCAAGGGCGAGGCCGGACCTCCGTCGTCATCGTCCCGCGGCTGAGCCGCATGGACGCGGGGGATCCAGGGGCACGAGCCCGCGGCTGACCGGCTCCGCGCACCGGGACGAGCAGCGGTCCGTCGTTCCGGTACGCGGCCGAGCGGGGTGTTCTCCGCAGGCTGCGGGTGGCCCGCCCGTTCTCCCCGGCGGGGCCAGGCCGGGACCAGGGAGCAGCAGCCGTGGGGAGGGTCAGATGCCGGCGTAGGAGTGCAGCCCCGAGATGACCAGATTCACCAGGTAGTAGTCCACGAACAGGGCGCTGAAGGCCAGCAGCGAGATCGCCGCGGCCCGCCGCCCACGCCATCCGGCCGTCGCGCGGGCGTGCAGGTAGGCGGCGTAGCAGACCCAGGTGATGAACGACCACGTCTCCTTGGGGTCCCACCCCCAGTAGCGGCCCCATGCTGATTCCGCCCAGATCGCCCCGGCAATGATCGCGAAGGTCCAGATCGGGAACGCGAACGCGATGACCCGGTAGGACAGGGTGTCGAGCGCCGCCGACGACGGCAGGCGCATGACGATGCCGCCCCGGCGCTGCATGGCCTGGCTCGCGTCAGCCCGTCCGGCCGCGACCTCGGCCAGCCGATTTTCCCAACGCTCCTTGACGAGGAACAACACCGTGGTCACGGCGGAGACCAGGAACACCCCGCTGGCGACGATCGCACCGACCACATGGATCTTGAGCCAGTACGAGTTGAGCGCGGGCACCAGCGGTCCCGCTGCGACATAGAGCACAGTGCCGGCGAAACCGAGCGAGAGCACGACCGGCAGCATGACGAAGACGCCCAGCCACCGGACCGGCTGCCGGATCATCAGGGCGAGAAACGTCGTGACCGCGATCAGGCAGATCATCGACGAGAACTCGTACATGTTGCCCCAGGGCACCCGGTCCGCCGCGAGGCCACGAGTGATGACGGACCCCAGGTGCAGCGTCCAGCCGACGACCGTCAGCGCGACGGCGATCCGCCCGATCCACCGGGCACGCGCGGGAACCGCCACGTCGCCGTCGTTACCGGCGGCCAGCGTGTGCGCGGCGTTCGCCCGCCGCCGGACAGCCTCGATCTCCCGGGCCCGGGCCGCAGCGAGGGCCACGGCGGCGGGGTCGGACGGGTCGATCGGGGTCGCGGCCCCGTCGGTCGGGCCGGCCGCCTCGGCGGGATCGGCGGCGCCGCCGATCCCGCCGGCCGCCGCCCCGATCAGCGCTGCCGGCAGCCCGGCCCCCTGCCGTGCCGGGACGGCCGCCGCCTCCTGAGCCACGTCGTGGCGCAGGCCGAGCCGGCTGAACGCGAACTCGGCCGCGTAGCCGAGCATCGCCGTGGCGTACACCGCCTCGCCGCTGCCAAACAGATGATCGGAAAGGCTGGCTACGCCCTCGTTGACCGCCATCAGTGCTCCCGTTCGCTGGCACTCGACGCGGCATCGCCGGCTGCGGTGCCACCCGGTTCGGTACTACTGGGTTCGGTACTGCCCGGCTCGGTACTGGCTGGTTCGGTACTGGCTGGTTCGGCGCCGCTCGATTCCGAGGCGGTCGGCACGGACCGGTCGGTGCCCGCGGGCCCGGTGGCCTCGCGGACCAGGGTCGTGAGCTGGGCCAGCTCGACGGCGAACCCGTCGGCGTCGGAGCGGGACAGCCCACCGATCTCCACCGTGCACCCACCGGCGGCCGCTGGCCGGGCCCGCACCCATACCCGGCGGCGGCGCACCCGAAGACTCGCGATCAGCCCGACGATGATGAGGACCGCGAAGAGCAACGCCTCACCCTTGAACGGGTCGGACTTGACCTGGAAGGTGGCGAACTCGGCTACGCGGTCGGCCTCGAGGCTCATCCCGCCGGGTAGCCCGGTAAGGGTGCGCTGCCGCGGGTTGTCGAGGGCCAGGACCTGCGCGGTGCGCTCGCTGCCCGCCGGACCCGTCATCGTGATCTGGCGCAGGTCGCGGGTGTCGACCGTGTAGACGTTCTGTGGAATGCCCTCGTTGAGATGGAGGTTGCCGACGAATCCCGTGATCGTCAGACCGGGCGCGCGGGCGGCGGGGAACGCGGAGACGTATCCCTGGGTCGGGTCGAGGCGGGNGGNCGGCGTGAACACGCCGCTGAAGGCCAGCTGCTGGGGCTCCTTGCGGACGCCCAGCGCGGGCAGTCCGGTGTCGGGGATCTTGACGGTGCAGGTTGAGGTGAACATGCCGTCCCGCGGGGTACACGGCACGTTCGCCTCCCAGACGACCTTGCGTGCGGCGTCGCGAAGCACGAAGTGCGGGGCGAATCCATGCCCGATGAGGTAAATCTTGGCGTTGCCGATCACCAGCGGATGGTTGACGCGGATGGTCGCCTTGCGGGTCGGGGCGTTCAGCGCGGCGGCATACGTGACGTCGGCGCGGAAGTCGGACGGCTGGCCGCTTGGCTGGAACGTGGCGTTGAACCGGTCCAGCGTGAGCGAGAACGGACGCAGCTTCGCGGTGTCGACGCGCTGACCAGCGTTGAACTGGTCATAGGAGATGATCGTGTTCGCGAACCCGCTCCCGGAAACGACGAGCACGGTCCCGGAGTATCCGTACCAGGAACCGAAGCCCACCGCGGCGAGCAGCCCCACCAGGGCAATGTGGAAGACGAGGTTGCCGGTCTCGCGCAGGTACCCCTTCTCCGCGGCGACGGAGTGGTCGGCAGTCCCCTTCGCGTCGTGGGCCTCCCCAGCTGTGGCCGTGGCCCGGAAGCGCCGTCGGCGCAGCGCCTGCCGGGCAGCCGCCATCGCGTCGGCGGACTCCATCGGACTCGTCCAGGCGCTGCCGCCGGGCAGCCGGCCGGGCCGGGCCGGGGCCTTCGGCGGCGCGGTGAACAGCGCCCTGGCATGCCAGCGGATCCGGGACGACAGGCAGCCAATCAGGGAGATGAACAGCAGCAGGTAGATCGCCGCGAACCAGGGCGCGGCGAAGACGTCAAACCCGGAGAACCGGTCGAGCAGCGGACCGAGGGTGGGGTGGTCGGCGCGGTACTGCTCTACCCGCATCGGGTTGATGGCGCGTTGCGGCAGCAGCGATCCGGGCACGGCAGCCAGGGCCAGCAGGAACAGCAGCAGCAGCGCGGTGCGCATGCTGGTGAGCTGACGCCAGGACCGGACGGCGAGGGCAAGGGCCGGATGCCGGGTGAACCGGCCACCGGCGCCGGGAGCGCGCCCCGGTCCGCCGGTCGGCGTACCGGGGTCGTCGGACGACGGACCGGCCGCGCTGTCCGGCGGATCGAACGCCTCGGGGGCGGCGGCGCGGGCGTCGGCGTGCCCCTCGGGCAGACGGCGCGCGCTGGCCGCCGCGTCGGAGTCGAATCCCGCGGACTCGACGGCGGAATCGAGGTCGGACTTCTCAAGGTCGGACTCGACCTCGACGGTGTCGATGGGTTCGACGTCGACGGACCCGGCGGCGAGTGGCGCGGGATCGACGGCGAGTGCTGCGGGATCGACGGTTCCGGACGCAGGCGCGAGCCGGGCGTTCGAACGGGTTGAGGAGGTCACAGCGGCGTCTCCGAGAAGCCGGGGGCGTAGGGCCGTAGGTTCGCAACCAGGTCNGCCCACTCCCCCGTGAGTTGAAGCACTCCGACCGTGACGAGCAGCATGCCGCCGAGCAGGGTCAGGATGCGGGTATGCCGTCGCAGCACCCGCAGGGCGCCGACGGCACGTCGGAAAGCCAGTCCGACGGCGAGGAACGGCAGCCCGAGCCCGAGGCAGTACACCGCGGAGAGGAACGCTCCCCGCTGCGCCGTCGCGCTCGTCACCGCCAGCCCCAGGACGGCCGACAACGTCGGGCCGAGGCAAGGCGTCCAGCCGATTCCGAAGAGCACCCCCAGCACGGGCGCGCCGAGCAGGCCGGGCGCCGGCAACCGGTGGATGCGCCACTCCCTGTTCGCCCAGGACAGCCGGGAGAACACGCCGGCGAACGCGAGTCCCATCACAATGGTGACAACCCCGAGAAGCTGGCTGACGCCGACCTGATGGCGGGTGAGCCACTGCCCGAGCCCACCGAACGCCGCGCCGTAGGACACGAAGACCGCGGTGAAGCCGAGCACGAACAGACCCGTGCCCGCGGCGACCCGCCCACCCGCGCGCAGCCGGTACAGCCGCGGCCCGGGCGACCCGGTCCCCTCGTCGTCCCGGGCGAGGGCACCGGAGACCGCCGCCCCGCCGGCCACCGCCATGCCCGGCACCGCCGGCACCGCTACGGACACCGCCGGCATCGCCGGTGCCCGGCCCGGCAGCCCGCCCGGGGTGGCGGCAACTCGCCTCGAACGATCCTGAAGCTCCGCCCCGGACAGGCCGGTGACGAAGCTGAGATAGCCCGGCACCAGCGGAAGGACGCAGGGGGAGAGAAAAGAGAGCAGTCCCGCCGCGGCGGCGACCGGCGCGGCGAGCAGGACCGGCCCGTCGGTGATGAGCCCGACCACGCTCACCGCGGGTCCTCCGCCCCGGGCAAACGGTGCCCGCTCACGCCTCGGCCTGCAGACGGCTCAACGCGGGCTTCAGGTCGTCGGGCAGCACACCACCGGTGAACCGGGCCGCGATCCGCCCGTTCTGGTCGAGCACGAACGTCGACGGGAGGCCCGGAGCGACCGGCCAGCCCGCGGCGAGGGTGCCCAGCTTGTCGACGATGCTCGGGTAGGACCTGCCGAAGTCCTGCGTGAAGGCCTTCGCACCGGAGACGGTGTCCTTCTCGTTGACACCGAGGAACGCCACCGTGGGGTTGTCCTTGGCCAGCTGGACCAGGCCTGGCGTCTCCGCGCGGCAGGGAGCGCACCACGAGGCCCAGAAATTGATCACAACGATCTTCCCTCGGTAGGACGAGAGGTCGAGGGAGGTCCCGTCGAGAGTCTTACCGGACAGGGGGGGTGCTGGATGCCGGTTTCCGGGGGCGGCGAAGTCCTGCCCGGCCGCCTGCTGGACGAAGCCGTAGCCCCCACCACCGGTGGCGTCGACCGAGTTCGCCCCGGGGGAGCAGGCGGCCAGCAGCCCGGCCGCCGCGAGCGCCACGGCGGCCAAGGCGATGCGTCCCGCCCGGCGGACACGGCGGGCCGACCAGGCCCGGCGCGTCCGCCGCATCGGGGCAATGCCTGTCACCGGCGGGTCCGACCTGTCATCCGACGCGGACCGCCATCCCTTCTCCGCCACGCGAACCAGTATGTGCCCTGCCCCTTCCCACCCGGGAACCTGTCTACGACCAACTGTAGAACTCAACTCAGGGTAGGTGGAGGGGCCGCGAGACGCGCATGGGCTTCTCGACGAAGGACACCTGTGGGCTTCATCTGCCAGGCGGGCACCGTTCCGCCGCCTCACCGGCCGCCGGCCACCGGCGGGACCGGGAGCGGACGGTAACCGCGGATCTGAAAACGGGCCGTGACGGTGGCGCTCCCGGGGAAGGCGGTTTCGGCCCGTCGGCGCAGCTGGTCGGGCGCCCGGTGATGGCCGGTCGGGCCCATCAGAGCCAGGTCGACGATCTGCTCGGTGTTCAGCGTGAGCGGAACGTCAACGTGCTCGACGATGATCGGCTCGAACCGTCCGGTGGTCCGTTCGTCGAGCCGGTCGCTCTTGCCCGTCTGTATCCCGACGAGTCCGAGCGGGCCGTGCAGCTCGGCGAGATGGCCCGGCCCGGGGGTGACGACGATGAGCAGCCCGTCGGGGCGCAGCACCCGGTGCATCTGGGCCAGGTTGCGCGGCGCGAAGACGTCGAGGAGCACGGCGACGGCGTGGTCGGCCACCGGCCAGGGGGCTGCGACGTCGAAGGAGACCGCGCCGATCCGGGGATGGGCACGCGCCGCGCGACGCAGGGCGTACTTGGAGACGTCGACGGCGAGGCCGACGGCGTCCGGTCGCGCACCGACCACGCCGGCCAGATGGTGCCCGGTCCCGGCACCGATGTCGAGGATCACCCGACCGGGCGGCCCGAATGGCCCCCCGGGGACGGGATGCGCGATCTGGGCCAGCCGGGCGGTGAGCGGCCCGTAGTGGCCACCACCGAGGAAGGNCNCCCGCGCGGCGACCATGACGGCACTGTCGCCGACGACCCGCCGAGTCCGGCCGGTGCGCAGGTTGACATAGCCGCCGCGGCCGACGTCGAAGTCGTGCCCGGCGGGACAGCGCAGGGATCTGTCCGCCGGGTGCAGCGCGTGGCCGCACACGGGGCAGCGCAGAAACGGCAGCACGGCCCGCAGGGCCGCGAGGGCCGGCGGGGCAGCGACGGCCGGCGGGGCAGCGACGGCCGGCGCCGGTGACTCGGGACCGGTGGAGTTCGTCAGGCGCCGACCGATCCAGGCGTGTTCGCGGTCGGCCCGTTCGGCTCCGCGTACTCGACGCCGACGAGCTCGGAGTCCCGGTAGACGGCCGTGGTGACGCTCGCCAGCCCGCACTGCCGCCGGTCGGGACGGTGCCAGAGGGGCACTCTCTCCAGGGCACGCCGAGCCGTCCAGACCGGAAGCTGGTGGCTGACGAGCACGACGTGCCGACCGGGGTGGGCGTCGCGCCATTCCACGACGGCCACGAGCATCCGCGCGGCGATCTCGTCGTACGGTTCGCCCCAGGATGGGCGGAACGGATTGAGTAGCAGGCGCCACAGGGCGGGGTACCGGACCACCGCCGGGCCGGCCTCGAACGTTCTGCCCTCGAAGGCGTTGCGGCTTTCGATCAGCCGCGGGTCGACCTGGACGGCGAGTGCGTGCGCCGCGGCGATGGGCGCAGCGGTCTGCTGGGCACGATCCAGCGGACTCGCGACCACGGCCGCGACGTCCAGCTCCGCGAGGAACTCGGCGGTGACCTTCGCCTGCTGCTGGCCCTTGTCGGACAACCGGAACCCCGGCAGCCGGCCGTAGAGGATCTTCTCCGGGTTGAAGACCTCGCCGTGGCGGACCAGATGCACCCGGGTCAACGAAGTCGGCTCCGTCATGCCCGCCCCTCGGGAGAGGCGGAGACGGTCACCGGTTCGGGTACCGCCGCGGCGGCACGTGCGGCCGCCGGTGCCGCCGCGGCGATCCGCTCCACCGTCTCGTCGTCATGCGCGGCCGAGACGAACCACGCCTCGAACGCCGACGGCGGCAGGTAGATCCCGGCGTCGAGCATGCTGTGGAAGAACGCCGCGTACCGGGCGGTGTTCTGCGCCTGGGCGCCGGCGTAGTCGACCACGGTGGCGGCGTCGGTGAAGAAGAAGCTGAACAGCGATCCGGCGCTGCTCGGCAGGTGGGCCACGCCCTCCTCGGTCAACGCGGTTGAGACGATCCCGGCCACGTCGGCGGCGCGGGTGTCGACGGTGGCGTAGACCTCATCGGTGCAGGCCCGCAGGGTGGCGAGTCCGGCGGCGACGGCAATCGGGTTACCCGACAGCGTGCCCGCCTGGTACACCGGGCCGGCGGGTGCGAGCCTGGCCATCACGTCCGCCCNCCCGCCGAAGGCCGCCGCCGGCAGCCCGCCGCCCATCACCTTGCCGAAGGTGAACAGGTCCGGCGACCAGTCCTCGATCGCGCCCTCGTTGCCCCACCAGCCGGCGCGTGAGATGCGGAACCCGGTCATCACCTCGTCGAGAATGAGCAGCGCGCCGTGGATGTCGCACAGCCGGCGCAACCCGGCGTTGAAGCCGGGCAGCGGCGGGACGACCCCCATGTTGGCGGCGGCGGCCTCCGTGATGACCGCCGCGATCGTCTCACCGCGCTCGACGAAGACCGCCTCGACCAGCGCGAGATCGTTGTAGGGCAGAACGATGGTGTCCGCGGTGGCGGCGCCGGTGACTCCCGGGGTGTCCGGCAACCCGAGGGTCGCCACTCCGGAACCGGCGGAGGCGAGCAGCGCGTCAACGTGCCCGTGGTAGCAGCCGGCGAACTTGATGATGGTCGACCGGCCGGTGAAACCCCGGGCCAGTCGCACGGCGCTCATCGTCGCCTCGGTGCCGGAGTTGACCAGGCGCACCTTCTCGACCGGGCCGACCCGGTCGACGATCAGCTCCGCGAGCTCCACCTCCCCCGGTGTGGGGGTGCCGAAGCTGGTGCCGACCGAGACGGCGCGCGACACCGCCTCGACGACGGCCGGATGGGCATGCCCGAGGATCATCGGCCCCCACGAGCACACCAGGTCGATGTAGGTACGCCCGTCCGCATCGGTCAGATAGGGGCCGTTGCCCGCCACCATGAAGCGCGGCGTGCCGCCGACGGCACGGAAGGCTCGGACCGGAGAATTGACCCCACCGGGAACAACACGCTCGGCGCGCCGGAAAAGCTCCTCGGATGCCGGCGCGGCAGACGGAACCACCATGCCCACGATCCTCGCAGGTCGGCTCCGCCTCCCGCGCCCCGCGTGTCCGGTGGCACGCCGCGTCCTCCTCCCCGGTCCATGCTCCGCGTTGNCCCACCCGCCACCATCGCTGGAAGCCATCGCTGGAAGCCATCGCTGGAAGCCGCCGGTGGACGGGGGTCTGCCCCGGCCGCCCACCGACGGCGGCTCGTGCGCCCGGTCCTCCCCGGACACCCGCGGCCGTCGGTCGGCCGCTGTCCCTCCCAGGCCCCGGCGTTCGGCGATCCACCGCCGGTCGGCCCGATCTCGATGGGCGAGGACTACCGCGAGGGCTACAAGGAAGACGACGACGTTGTCCCGATGGTTGTCCTGGTGGTTGTCCTGGTGGTTGTCCTGGTGCTGCTTGCCCTAATGGTGCCCGGTACGCCGCCCACACGACCCACTCCAGTCAATGATCATTAGGGATCATTGAGGCAAGCCTGGCCCACGCCGGACGGATTCCGTCTCGGGACGGCCGCGGGATGAGGAGCTTCTCGCCGAGGCAGGTAATACTCGCCCGTGGGCCCGTCTGATAACCTCAGAATTCGCGGCACGCCGTCTTCGGGGTACTACACGTCAGATCTTCGGGGGACACTCGACGTGGCAGAGACGCAGTCCGTTAACCAGCGTGTACTGAACAGCCCGAGTGATCATTAGTCGAAATTCGTTGGCGGCCTCACCCGCAAGGACCGGCGAGGTCGTATAGTAGGAATTGTAGAGTGCTGCCAGATCCAGTAGATAGCGGACGAGAATGGCCGGGCTATCCTCGCCTGTTGCTCTGGTAATCTTGCTAGGCAACTCCTGCAACCTGAGAATGAGCTGCGCCTCTTGGTCGCTGACCTCGAAATGTGTCAGGTCAACCAGACTCGGCACGGGCTTGCCCCATTTCCGTAGGATTGCCCGTGCGCGGCATGCGGTGTAGACAACATACGGTCCTCCTGACTTCTCGAAGGCCGTCAAGGTCGGAGAAAGATCTCCGCGAGCCATGGCGACAGTCGTCTTCATGTCCTGCTTGAGGTCGTTGAAGACGAGCGAGCCGACCGCCAACTGCTGGGCGGCGACGGAGAGTTCCTCCTCCGTCATCGTGCCGCGCTCCGCAGACCTCTTCCAAAAGTGCTCGAATGACATTTTCAGTAGATCGTTTACTCCGGCGACGCTGTCTCGGCTTGAGAGCTTCCGGCCAGTCTTCTCATCGACGTAGAAGCCAAAGTAGATGTGTCGGAGGTCCAGTTCGTCACGGCTTGCGATGCCCAGGACCTCGACAGCTTGAAAGAGCCGCGCGAAATGGACGCGCTGCTCTTGGCCCACGACATAGTAGATGCCGGACGGGTCGAAGATATCACGGCGGAGCTTGATGGCTCCGACGTCGCGTGTCGCGTAGATGCTCCGGCCGTCCGACCTGCGGACCACGAACCGCTCGTTTCCTGGAAGAGGAACGACGATGGCTCCGAGATCCTTCCGGGCGAATTCCACAGTCCGGTCGCGAACGGCGGAGGTGATCTCACCGGCAGACATGGCCTGCTCGATCTTGGCGATTTCCTCGCGCAGGCGACTCTCCGTGAACTCGAATGCCCGGCCGTCGCGCAGAGCGGTCTCGATCACCTCATTACCGGCCTGGAAGTAAAAGCTTTCACCGATCGTGAAGTCGATGTGGATGTCGAGTGCTTCATAGAAAGAACGGAAATCTGCAAGGCTCCAGTCCACCATCTTGGACCAGAGTTCCACCTCCTCGGAGTCTCCGCCTTCCAGCCTCGCAAAGCGGGCATCCGACGCCTCCACGTAACCCTTGAACGCAGACTCAAGCGCATCCTTGCTGTCCACGCCCGGGAAATAGCGCTGGAGCACGGCGGCGTCCGATTCGCTGGCGCCGCCCAGCCCTCCGCCGGAGGCAACCACCCTCTCCAGCGCGCGGCGGATGGCGTAGATCTCCAGCAGGCGATCGTTCTCGGTCATGGCTGCGGGAAACATATCGCCGAAACGGCGAAACCCCTCCAGCATGAAACCGAATCCGCCGAAGTCATTGATGTGGTTCAACCGGTATACGAGCGCACCGCATGCTTGGTGTAGATTGCCGAGCACATGCCCAATGATAGTTGATCGGACGTGTCCGGCGTGAAGCTTCTTCGCGACGTTCGGCGACGAGTATTCGATGATGAGGGTCCGCCTGGCGGCACTGTCGTTCTCGCCGAATCTATCGCCAAGGCTGTTGATCCCCTGGACGGCCTGCGCCAGCCAGTTATCGGACAGCGTGAGATTGATGTAGATGCCTTTGGCGGTGGCCTCGGAAATTACCTTCTTGAGCTCCTCGACCTGCAGGGCCTCGATGGCCCGCGGAATGTAGGTCCTAACGAACTCTTTCGCGCCCGCCTCTTTAAGGAGCATCGGCATCTTAACCGTCACGTCGGCGCCGAACTTCTCTCGGGAGATCAACTCGATCTCTGCCGTGAGATCGGAACGCGCAAACTTCTCCTGCAATGCTTGCGTGACGATCGCACTTAGCCTTGCCAGCGGATAGTCGCGTGACGAAGGAAAGGCCGCGGGGCGAGACCCGCGAACCCGGTCGCGGAGATCTTCGATATCACGCCTACGCGTGGAGGTCACCTGGGCAAGCATATTCACGGCTCAGAGTTTATCAGGGCGGCATAGATTGGCTGGTGGAGGCGGTGTTTGCCCGTTCCTCATGTTGGGCGTTGGGCTTCGTGCGGACGATTTCGTGGCGGTTCGTCGGCACGGTGGCCGGGCTGGCACAGCCGATCCGAGCCCTCAGTCGGAGCATCGCTCGGCCCCGGTCCGCCAGCGCCCTGTCCGACCCGGGCGAGGACGAGTGCAGCGGCTGGGCCAGCACGCAGCCGACGAGGCCCCGGCGGTGTTGGTTCAGGCCGCGGGCCGGGACGGTGCCGATGGAACTTCCACCACCCCTCCCCCAAGCGACCCAGTCGACGCAGGTTTTCACGCTCCGTGAAAGTGGCGGACGTCACACCAGTCGAGGCTTCTGATCGTTTCCAGACTCGCTCGGACGTCCGTACCCCTCCGCGCCCCCGAACCGGCGATCGGCACAATGCGGCCGTTCCGATCCCCACAGCCCGCCGTCTGTAGGGATCGCGCGACGTTGGCCATCCCGGGGCCTGGTGAGAGGTGTACGGGATCTCGGTGGCCGCCGATCTGGTCGGGATGGACCCGCAGAGCCTGCGTCTGTACGAGCGGCGCGGGCTGCTGGAGCCGGCCCGCACCGACGGCGGGACCCGCCGCTACAGCAGCGACGACCTGGCCCGGCTTCAACGGATCGGGCATCTATCTGCGATCCCTAGACCGTTGTAGGAAACGGATCTACTTGGCCACTCCGAGCTGGCAGGTCGCGGTTGTTGGCCAGCGCCAGCGCCCCGGCTGGCCACCGTAGTTGGCCAGCCGGGGCACGCCTAGGATGATCGGCCATGGCCGAGTCTGCCCCGAACTATCTGACGACCGTCGCGGCGGCGTATGACGGCGTGGCCGAGGTGTATGCCGAGCTATTCGCCGACGTGCTCGACCGCCAGCCGCTGGAGCGTGCGCTGCTGTCCGCGTTCGCCGACCTCACGCGCCCCCTGCCCGGCCCGGTCGCCGACCTCGGCTGCGGGCCCGGCTATGCGACGGCCCACCTGCACCGCTTGGGGCTGGACGTGTTCGGCGTGGACCTGTCACCGAAGATGATCGCTATCGCTCGACGCTCACATCCACAGCTGCGTTTCGAGGTGGGCACGATGACCGCGCTGGACCTGCCGGACGGCATCCTCAGCGGCGCCCTGTGCCGCTACTCGCTCATCCACNCCCCGCCCGCCGACATCCCCGCCATCCTCGCCGAGATCTACCGCCTCCTTGCACCCGGCGGCCACCTGCTCCTCGGCTTTCTGGCCACCGACGAGCCCGCGGCCGGGGTGCACGCCTATGACCACCGGGTCACCGGCGCGTACCGCTGGCCGCCCGACCACCTCACCGAGCTGGCACGGCAGGCAGGACTGGTCGAGGTCGCCCAGCTGGTACGAGCACCGACGGACGAAGAACGAGGCCGACAGGCCCAGCTACTGGCCCGCCGCCCCCAGCAGACGTAGGCCTCCACCGGATTACGCCCGTACCGGCACCGAGACCACCTCACATCCGAAACAGCCCATCCTCAGGCAACCGGCCCCCTCGCCGTCGCTCGGCGCGGCCAGAGGAGGGGCCGACGGGCAGCGTCTACTTGGCCATTTTTGGCGATCCAGGAGGCGGCGGAGGCGCTGTTCGTCGTGATGCAGAACCTGGTGTCAGGTGAACCGATCGGCGAGGTCGCGCAGTCTGCGTGCCGCGGCGAGGACGTCCTGAACATCACCGCCGCCTGGCAGGATCGCTGACTCCTCCATCCTGGTCGCGTAGCGCAGGTAGCGGTCTCGCGCGTAGTCCCGGCACGGCAGGCAGGTGACACGTTCGGGATGGGTGGAGGTCGAGGCATACGAGACCTGCGTGCCGCATCCCGTCCGCACCGCGTGAGGTGCGTCGCCGACGAGCCCGAACACTGATGCCGTCACCGCGCGCAGATCGGCGCTGGCGTTCGGCACGGCCCACTCGACATGTACATGCGGGTCGTCCACGCTGCCCCTCCTTCGAACCCATCGTCCCATCGGGCCCGCCGGTTCGTCGCTGTCTGCGGGCAGACCTGCGATGTCTGCGTGGCCGTACGGTGGAACCCGTGATCCTCCCCAAGGAGCGGGACCCCCGGTTCATCACGGTTCGCCGTGGGGGCACGCTCACGGACTCCGATCATCAGCTCCTGGCCGTGTGGGCGGCAGCCTGCGCAGAACACGTTCTGTACCTCTTCGAGTCGGTGCAGCCGTCGGACCCCCGGCCCCGCCATGCGATCGAGCAGATTCGAGCCTGGTCGCGAGGCGAGATCACGATGTCCCAGTCCCGCTCGGCAGGCGGCCATGCCATGGCCGCCGCCANGGTGATGAGCGGAGCGGCTCGTCACGCGGCGTTCGCCGCCGGTCAGGCCGGGGNGGNCGCCCATGTCGCCGCACACGAACTCGGTGCCGCGGCCTACGCGATCAAGGCCGCGCGGGCGGCGGCGCCCGCCGGCGAAGCTGAGGCCGCCGCACGGCTTGAGTGCCGTTGGCAGCGAGAACAGCTCCCGGACGCGATTCGCGAACTGGTTCTGGACGATCAGCGACTGCGCAACGACATCTGCTGGTCAGTGTTCGACGGCTGACACTGCTGCGACCGTCGTGGCCTGTCTGAGGACGGGATGCGGCGAGGTGGAACATCAGCGGTTCGATGCGGAACCGGCCCTCGGCCGGGGCGGCGAGTTCCTCCTCGACGACGTCGGACGTTAACCCGGTTCATCACGAATGCCCGTGGCGTCGCGCCCCAGGAACAGTCATGACGGAGTGGGTCAGGAGGGTGTCCTCCCCGGATTCCGAGTGCGGTCGAGGAGATCAAGGATGGGCAGGAGGGTGTGGGCGAGGTGTTCGCCGTGCGGGGTGAGCATGAGGTGTTCTTGATCGTCGGTGTGCAGCAGTGCGGCGCCGACGGTGTGTTCAAGGTGGTGGATCTGCCGTCTGAGGGCGTCGGTGCGGATGCCGAGGGCGCGGGCGGCGTCGCGGAGGTGGGCGTGGCCGGGGGTGGCGAGCAGTCTGCGGACACGCTGTTCGGCGCCTCGGCCGTCGAGGACGGTCCAGGTCAGCGGGGTGAACGCGTCGGGTCCTCCGTGCGGGGCCAGGGGGTGGGTGTGGGCGGCGGTGCCGCGGCGGGNGGGGATGCCGAGGGCGCGTGCTCGGGCGCTGACGTCGGTGCCATGGATGCCGAGCTCGGCGGCGATGTCGGCGAAGTGTCGTCGCTTGACTTCGTATTGCTCGCGTAGCCAGGCGGGATCGACCGCGGCGAGGATCGCGCGCCCGGACAGCTGGGTGGGCTCCGTGATGGTCGGGGGCTGGACAGTGTGGGGCGGTTCGATGGGGGCGGGGTCGGTGGGCCCAGAGTTCCCGGCGGTGCACGCGGGNGGGGTCGAGGCCGGGCCAGGTGATGCCGGTGATCCAGTCGAAGGGCGGTTCCCAGGTGACAGGTTCGTCGACCCTGCCGCGGCGCAGGATGTGTGCGGCGCGGTCGTGCAGATAAGCGATCGCGCCAGGCGGTCTCGTCGAAGTCAGGCTGGCGCAGGCGTCGCCATCGCCGGCGGCGGGCGTAATCGATGGGGGCGCCGTGGGTGTCGAAGGCGACGGCGTGCAGGTCGTCGAGGCGCTGCGCGACACCCGCCGGCCGGGCGACGGTGCCAGGATGGCTGCGGCCGAGCTCGGCGAGCAGATTGTCTACGTGACGTTGCGCGGTGACGATCGGACCATCGGGACGCAGCGCGACCGCGTCGGTGTCGGCGGGTGGGGCCGTGCAGGCGGGCGGCTGGCGTCCGCGCGGGTGTGACGGGAGCGGCAGGCCGGTCGTGTCGCACCGTCCCGGGGCCGCGGGGCGGCTGGTCAAGGGCGGGGCGGTGAGCCCGGCCGCAGGCGAGGCAGGTGTCGACGAGCAGAAGATGATGACGGGTGCAGGCGAAGGTCCAGGGCAGCCGCCAGGCCAGCATCCACCGTCCGCCGTTGCCGGCGAGGCACCGGGGGCAGAACCGTGATCCTTTGAGCTGGTTCCACCAGCGGGGCGGCCGGGGCCGTCCGGTCGGCCGGATACCGCCGAGTAGGCCGGTGCCGTCGTAACGGGCGAGGGTCATCGCGGTGAGAGTCTGTGGCCGAAGGCCAGTGACGGTGGCGAGCGCGGCGCGTTCGACGGGGTCGAGCCGGTAGGTCCAGGGCCGGTGGCCGAGCTTCTCGGTGCTCGGCTGACCTGCCAGGCCCGCGAGGGTGAGGATGTCGGAGACCTCGGCGTGCAGCAGGCGGGCGTAGGCGTGCAGGTAGCTGTCGAGGTCCTCACCGGGCAGCGGGGCCAGCCGGATCGGGATGCTGTCGACCACCGGCTTATCCCGCCGCCGGCAGCGCCGGCTCGGCGCGTGGGGTGCTGGCGGGTCGGCTGGTCAGCCGGCGGNGGGNGAAGGCGGCGTGCAGTTCCTGGCGGGCGGCTTCGGCGGCGTCGTTGCGGACCTGGTCGAGCAAGGCGGGAGTGAGCCGTTCCTGGCCGGTGCGGACCGCGCGGCGGCAGCCGCGGGCGATGAGCGTCATCAGCGAGGCGAAGTGGCCGGTGCTGCGGGCGAACAGGTAGTCCGACAGGTCGTCGGCGACCATCCCCGGATGGCCCTCGGCGAGGATCAGGTTCTTCTCGATCGCCAGGAGCAGCCGCCGCCAGGTGCGCCGGCCCGGCTCGGTCTCGATCTCGAACGGGTCGACGGACAGCGTCGTCCACCGGCGGCCGTTCTGCGCGAGCTCCTCCTCGGACGGGCCGAGTCCCTCGGCGAGCAGGCCGCGGCGGATGATCCCGACACCGACGTAGAGGAACGTGACCGGGAAGGTGTTCGCCAAATATTTGAAATGGTTCGCCACATCGCGGCCGTCGGCGCGCCGCGGGTCGAGGAAGTGGACGTCATCGATCACGATCAGCCGGGTGTCGCAGGCCAGGACCGCATCGGCGGCCTTGTGGCCGAGGTGCTCGGCGTTGCCGCGTTCCGAGCCGGGCAGGTGGAAGAACCGGCAGAGCATCGTGTTGAACGTGCGTTTCGTCGTCGACGAGGTCAGGCAGACGTGCGCGACCGGGACCCGCTCATGGCCGCCGGTGGTCGTCGGCCCGTAGCGGGCCAGCTGGCGCTGGTGGAAGCCGCGGGCGAACGTCTGCGCGACCGTGGACTTCCCCAGCCCGGGGAACGCGTCGATGACCGCGGCGCCTTTGACCTTGTCGCCGTCCTGCCGGTTGGCCTCGACGATGTCATCGAGGTCGTCGTGGACAGCCCGCATCTGCGGGGTGCGGATCGGGCCGAGGTTGGCGTGCCAGACCGTGCGCTGCTCGTCGTAGTCCGCCCGCGCCGTCGCCGACAGCGCCGCCAGGCCGGCGCGGTCCAACGCTTCGGGGCGTGGCCGGTCCGGGGCGGTCACGAACGTCGTCCATCCCTGTTTCGTCGACAGGCTGTAGGCGCGTTCGCCGCCGTCCGGCGGTGCGGTCACACGATCTCCATCGCGTCGGCGTAGAAGTCGTCTTCGCCAGGGAACGGGGCGCCAAGCTCGTCGTCGCGGTCGTCATCGCCCGCCGTCTCCTCGGCCGAACGGTCCTGGTCGGGCGAGGCGACCGCCGGGGCGGGTTCGTCCGGGACGGCCGTGTCGCCGACGAGACGCAGCCGCCGTTCGGACAGGCGCACCGCCATGCGCCGCTCGGCCCGGTTCCCGGCCAGGCCCGCGTCCCAGCGTTCCAGCAGCCGGGCCAGCGCCCGGCGGGTGTCGGGGAACCGGTCGGTCGCGGTGGCGAGCTGGCGAGCGTAGGCGAGCGCGTCGGCGCTGAACGGCCCGCCCAGGGCGTCGGCGTGTTCCCAGCGCAGCACATGCCAGCGCTGGTCGGCCGGGTCCTGGAAGTAGACCCGGCTGACGTCCTCGGCATAGACCCGGATCGGCCACTTGCCCGTGTGAACGCCGGTGTGCGGGCTGGTCCGGTTGCGGTAGGGCGACAGAGCTGGCCCGTCGTAGCGCAGCCCGCCGATCTCCACCCCGTAGTGCTGGATCGTGCGCCATTCGACCGCCAGGAAGTCGAAGACCAGGTCCGCCCGCGCGGGCACCTGGAGATGACCGGCGCGCGCCACCCCGTGGGCGAACATCTCCAGCGGCGACACTGCTAGCCCCGGCACCTCGGGGACCACGAGCCCGCCGTGGGCCTGGCGGTGGTAGCAGTCCGCGACCCACTGGCGGATGAGTTCTTCGAGCTCGTCGAGGAAGTAGAACGCCTGCTCCTCGACGTCGGCGCCCCGGTGGTGGACGTCCGGGCCCTTGTAGCCGGGTAGCGCGACGAGTAGCTGCTCGCGCAGCGTGCGGAAGAACCGCTCGACCGCGGCCTTGTCGGTGGCCTGCGCGACCCGCGCCGGCTGCACCGAGATCCCCAGCCGCTGGCAGACCGACAGCAGATGCTCCGACAGATAGATCCGGCCATGATCGACCACCAGGGTCTCCGCCGCCACCGACGGCAACAGCGGGACGCCGCCGGCGTCGACGAGCCGCTCGACATCGACCACCACCCGCCCAGGAACACCGTGATAGGGCGGGCGGACATCCACCCAGCCCGCCGCCGGCTCCGGCAACGGACGGACCGACTCGAACAGCACCGCCGCGGCGTCGACCGCCTTCGTCGACACCGGGGTCAGCCGCAGCCCGGTGATGCACCGGTCGTAGCGGTCCATCGCGACCGTCAGCTCCGCCTGCACCCAGCGCAGCGTCACCCGCTCCATCGCGAACACGTCCAACCTGGTCGTGTCCACCAGCAGGTACTCACCCGGCCGGTGCGCCCGCAGCTTCCCGTAAGGCGCCACCGGGCGACCGGCGATCTCCCGCCGGCCCTTGGCTCCACCGAACGCGCTGGTGCCGCGGCTCAGCTCCCGCAGCAGGGCCCGCGCCCGGGTCCGACCCGGCAGGCGCACCACCCCCGGGCCGTGCTCCTGCTCAAGCCGAGCCTCGATCGCCGCGAGAACCAAGTCCTGAGTCGGCGTGCTCGCGTGGCTGAACTCGGCGAGCACGCCCCGCGCCGTATCCACCCAGCGGCCATCCACCACGCTCAGCGCTGTCTGTCGCCGCCGCCACCGCTCGTCGACCAGCCCCGCCGGAACCCCGTGCGGACCTCCTGCACGTGCCCGACCCGATCGGCCAGCGCCTCACGGCCAGCCGCGTTCAAGCCCGCCAGATCCGCGCCCACGCCCGCCACCGCGTCGACCGGGACGTCGGTGAGCAGCCGGGTGCTGGGATGCGCCAGCAGATGAGCCAGCCCGACCTGCCGGACCCCGCCACCGACGTCGGTGAGCAGCACCGAGCCCGCCGTCAGCTCGGTCACCGTCCACCACCGGCCGTCGTGCGCCAGCCGGCTACCGACCGCCACGTCCACCCGCGCCTGCGCCATCACAGCGCCGTCTCCAGCGTGCTGTCGTCGCCCAGCCGACGGTGCAGGTCCGTCGACAGCCTTCGCTGCCACAGCAGCGTCAGCGCTGCGGCCTTGACCTGCCCCGCCGGGCTTTCCCGCGTCGCGCGACCGACAAGCGAACCGATCGTGTCACCGGGCCGGAACGCCGCGACGACGGCATCCGTCAACCCGTCGGGCAGCAGACCCGGCCTGCGATAGCCGGCCAGAAACCGCAGGTTCGCGAGATAGACCGCCTCGGTGCCGCTCCAGATCTCATACGCCCAGCCGTGCGACCGCGCCACGACGCCCGGCCACCGCAGCGCCTCGGCGACCACCGGGTCCTCCAGCCGAGACACCGGCTTCACGTTCACCAGCCGCGCCGCCCCATCCGCATGCACCAGCAGGAGGTCCGGCACGTGCCGGCGGACCCGGCCACCGACCGTCGCCCGCAGCAGGAACGGTTGCGCCGCGATCCCGACCACCTGCGTGTCGAAGTCCGCGACCGGCAGCCGCGCCAACTCCAACCGGCTCTCGTAGACGACATGACCGCCCGTCGTCGCAGACCAGTACCAACCCGGAAAATGCGGCTGCCCTCGCACGCTTCGGACCGTCCGCCACGGCACAGCCGCCATCACCTGCGCTGCCGTAACGTTCCGTATCGGGCGTTCGACCTCACCCTCCGCCGTGCGCAACAACACGACCGGCTCAGGCAGGTCCTCCCCGTCCGCGCAGGCCGAACCCGAAGCCCGCTTCTGCGCGACCAGTTCACCGTCGATGTCCGAAAGGTAGGGCGCCAGGAGGCCGGAACCGCCGCAATGCATCGCAGGGCACACCTCGGACCACACCCGCGGCCCCAGAGAACACGGCAATCAGCGAGTTCCTACAGATCGAAATGACGATTATCCGAGGCTGGCACCCCGCGAACCATTCAGCCGGAGAGCCGACGATCTCGCGCCGACCTTCCGCACCCGCGACGGCGGCAGAATCGCTCCGGACCGGCATCACCCGACGTCTCCCGCAGATTGGCCAACTACCACGGCCAGCGGCCATCTACTGGCCAACCATCACGGTGAGTGGCCATCTGTCCGCGATCCCTACAGATCCCTAGACCGTCATACNCGTACCCGACCACCCCAACGGACCCCCATCGGCGTACCCGCTAATTGGGTACGTCTGAGGCGGCGCATCGGTGCAGCTCAGCGAGCATCTGGCACGTACCCGGGTAGGCCAAGAGTAGGCCAAGAGTAGGCCAAGAGTCATGCCATTACTGGCATCCTATCTAATCATGGTCACGAGCGGGAGTGGTCGGCAGAATGCACGCGCTTGGCAGAATCGGATAGTGCGGTTAGCGTTTATTTGCCGAATTCCCCCGCCTGTTCTGTGAGGTGCCGTGGTCGATCCGTCCCGCCTCCGCCGACTCGCACGACGGGCCAGCGCAGACCGGGGACGGGCCGCCGCAGACCGGCCCGGCGGACACGGGCGGAAACGGCCCCACGGCGGTGCCCGACGCCGGCGGACCGACGTCCCGCGCCACGAGACCGGCGTAACTGGCTGAACGCCTGAGGGAGGCCAGCCCGTACCCGGCTGGCGACCGGGGGCACGCCCTCCGACGTCAACAGAAAGCTGACGGATGCGGGTGTCGGCTACCGCTAGTCCCGGCACCCGCACGACCGGCCGGCGGAAAGGCGCCGGGCCGATCACCCGTCGGCCCTTTCTATCGAACTATTCCACCCGGCTGGCGACCCCAGTCCCGTTGGCCCTGGTCCCGTTGTAGCTGGTCCCGGCCCTGACGACCATGGTCCCGGCGCCACTGGTCCTGGCTACCGCCGCTCTGGCGGCTGTCGTCGTGGCGTCGCTCGTCCTCGCGGCCCTGGTCCTGCCGCCCGATGCCCCGACCGCCCTTGTTCCAGCCGTTCCAGTCGTTCCGCTTCCAGCCGTCCGTGGCGTGCCAATGGTTGACACTCCGCACGGGAACGCGGTCGTCGGCCCAGGCGCTTGAAGCCGCCGGTCCCACCGTCACACAGACTGCCGACACGGCGGACAGGGAGGCGACCACCGCTTTCCTCTTCAGGGATCTTGTCATGATTCTCCCGTCATCAAAAATATCGATCGACTACTTGCGATGGGAAGACTAGCCGTACGCACCGGCGCCTGGCTGGATTGCGCCCGGCGTGTTCGCGCCAGAGATGGCCGGAAGCATTTGGCGGCAGATCACATGTGATTCTCGTGTGTTTTTCATGAAGCCTTTCTGTGATTCTTAGAAAACCCTGAAGACGGGAGCCAAAATTCGATGGACAAAGTACATCAACGCCACATCCCGCGGATCGTTGTCGAGACCCGGATTAGTCTGGCGAACGGCGACGGTTACGAAGTACCTCCGCCGACGATCGTTGTCACGATCGGCGGAAGCAGCCCGGCGCCGACCGACGCCGACGCTTGGCCGACCGGCGGGGGGNGCCGGCAGCGCCGGCCGCGATGGCCCGCATGGGCATGAACGCGGTGGTCAGCGTCTATGGCGACCTCAGTCGGAAACCATGATCCGAATCATGCGGATCGGGCCACACTCCCCGGGAGGCTACCGGGCGCGAGGTCGCGTAGGATTCACCCTGTGTCGAGGACACATGCCACGGCCGAGACGCCGGCCAGCCAGATGATGATGCACATGCCGTCCGGCCTCTTCCGCGCGTCTTGACAGACTGACCGATGAGGCCCTGACGGAGCCTCGTCGGTGAGGCTGCTACCGGGGCGGAAGGACTCACACCAGATGGGCCGCTACTTCGTGACGACGGCGATTCCGTACGTCAACGGCAAGCCGCACGTAGGTCACGCTCTCGAACTGATCGAGACCGATGCGTACGCACGTCATCTTCGTCAGCGCGGCCACGAGGTCCGGTTCCAGACCGGCACCGACGACAACGCCCTGAAGAACGTCCAGGCGGCCGAGGCCGAGGGGATTACACCCGCCGAGTACGTCGAGCGGGTCGCCACCGGGTTCGTGGGCCTTCGCGGTCCGTTGGGCCTCTCGTTCGACGATTTCATCAAGACGAGCACGGACCCCCGTCATCGGCCGGGAGTCGAGAAGCTGTGGTCGGCCTGCGCCGACCGCGGGGACTTCTACCGCAAGACCTACGCCGGTCTGTATTGCGTGGGATGCGAGCTGTTCTACCAGCCCGACGAGCTGGTGGACGGCCGCTGTCCGGAACACGGGACCGTTCCCGACCTGGTGGAGGAGAGCAACTGGTTCTTCCGGTTGGGCCGCTATCAGGACCAGCTCCACGCGCTCATCTCCACCGACCGGCTGCGCATCGAGCCCGCCGCCCGCAAGCGGGAGGTGCTGTCCTTCATCGAGGCCGGTCTGGAGGACTTCAGCGCGTCGCGGAGCATGAGCCGGGCCCGCGGCTGGGGTATTCCGGTCCCCGGCGACCCCGAGCAGGTCATCTACGTGTGGTTCGACGCGCTCGGGAACTACATCACCGCCCCCGGGTACGGCAACGACGACGACAGCTTCCAGTACTGGTGGAACGACGCCGACAGGCGAGTGCACGTCATCGGCAAGGGCATCATCCGCTTTCACGCCGTCTACTGGCCGGCGATGCTGCTCTCGGCNGGGGTGCGCCTGCCCGACACCATCTTCGTGCACGAGTATCTCACCGCCGACAGCATGAAGATCAGCAAGTCGGCTGGCAACGCCGAGGATCCCGCCGACATCGTCGCCGCCTTCAACACCGACGCGCTGCGGTGGTGGATGCTGCGCGACGTCGCCCGAGCCGGCGACACCGACTACACGACCGAACGGCTCGTGACCCGCGCGAACGAAGACCTCGCCAACAACATCGGCAACCTGGTCAACCGGACCGTGTCGATGGTGAAGCGGTACCGGGACGGGCTCATTCCCCCACTCGCCCTCNACAATCCCGCGGCCGCCAAGCTGCGGGCAGTGCGCGACGAGACCCCCCGGACGATCGACGACGCCTTCGCCGCCTTCGACTTCCGCCGGGCGGCCGAGGTCATCACGAGGATCGGCGACGAGGGTAACCGCTACGTGGAGGCTGCCCGGCCCTGGGAGCTCGCGAAGGCGGAGCGCAAGGAGGGAGCGTCGCGCGACGCCCTCGACGCAGTCCTCGCCGAACTGGTCGCCACGTGCCGGGAGCTGGCGGAGCACCTCGCGCCCTTCCTGCCTGACTCGGCACCGCGCATCGCCGCGCAGTGCGGCGACGGCGGGTCGCGGGTCGCGGGTCCCAGCCCGGTGTTCCCGCGCCTGGAGGCCCCGCCGGCCGAACCGGCCACGACCTGACCGACGCCGTGGAACCGCTCCGGCCGGACCCGCTCAGGCCGGACCCGCTCAGGCCGGCCGCAGTGCGGTGAAACGCCGCAGCCGCAGACTGTTCGTGACGACGAAGACGGAGCTGAACGCCATCGCCGCCCCCGCGATCATTGGGTTGAGCAGACCGGTCGCGGCAAGCGGTAGCCCGGCCACGTTGTAGGCGAACGCCCAGAACAGATTGCCCTTGATCGTGCGCAGGGTGGCGCGCGACAGTCGGATAGCATCCGCCACCAGGCGGGGATCCGCGTTGACAAGCGTCAGATCCGACGCCTCGATCGCCGCGTCGGTGCCGCCGCCCATCGCCAGGCCCAGATCGGCCTGGGCGAGCGCGGCGGCGTCGTTCACCCCGTCGCCCACCATGGCCACGACCCGGCCCTGCGCCTGCAAGCGACGGACCGCCGCGACCTTCTCCTCGGGCAGGACCTCGGCGATGACATCCTCGTCCGCGATGCCGACCTCGGCGGCGACGGACCGGGCGACCGCCTCGGCGTCCCCGGTCAGCAGGACCGGGTGCAGCCCGAGCCGACGCAGATCGGCGACGGCCGCGGCCGCGGTGGGCTTCACCGTGTCGGCGACACTGATCAGTCCACGGGGACGGCCGTCCCAGCCGACCACGACGGCGGTATGCCCGGCGGCCCGTTCCCGGTCCAGCTCGGCGGCGAGCGCGTCCGGGAGTTCCACGAACACCTGGGGCCGCCCGACGAGCACCGCATGCCCCTCGACGGTGCCGCGCACGCCGAGGCCCGCGGTGTTCGCGAAGTCCGCGACCGGCGGCAGCACACCGACGGCCACCGCGTGCTCCCCAGCCGCACCAGCGGCCACCGCGTGCTCCCTGGCCGCGTCGGCGATCGCCCGGGCGATGGGGTGCTCGCTCGCGTCCTCCACCGCCGCGGCGAGCCGGAGCACCTCGGCGGCGTCCTCGCCGGGAGCCGGCAGCACCGCGACAACCTGCATCCGCCCGCTGGTCACCGTGCCGGTCTTGTCGAGTAGGACGGTCTGGACCCGCCGCGTCGACTCCAGCACCTCCGGGCCGCGGATAAGGATGCCCACCTGCGCACCGCGTCCCGTCCCGACCAGCAGCGCCGTCGGCGTGGCCAGGCCCAGCGCGCAGGGGCAGGCGATGATCAACACGGCGACGGCCGCGGTGAAGGCGTCGGTCGCCGGCTGCCCGAGAGCCAGCCAGACCCCGAGGGTGACGAGTGCGAAAATGATCNCCACCGGAACGAACACCGCCGAGACCCGGTCGGCGAGGCGCTGGACGCGGGCCTTGCCACTCTGGGCCTCCGTCACGAGCCGGGCGATGCGCGCCAGCTGCGTGTCGGCACCGACCCGGGTGGCCCGGACCACGAGCCGCCCGCCGACGTTCACCGTCGCCCCGACAACCGCGTCACCCGGGCCGGCCTCGACGGGCACCGACTCGCCGGTGACCATGCTCGCGTCCACCGCCGACAGCCCATCAAGCACGACGCCGTCGGTGGCGATCTTCTCGCCCGGACGGACGACGAACTCGTCCCCGATCCGCAGCGCCTCGACCGGGATCCGCTCCTCGACCCGCCGCGGGCCAGTCCCCCGCGCGCCGTCCGCCGGCCGGACGCGCAGCACGGTGACGTCCTTCGCCCCGAGGTGGAGCAGCGCCCGCAGGGCCGCGCCGGAACGCCGGCGGGCACGTGACTCCAGGAATCGGCCGGCGAGCAGGAACNCCGTCNCCCCGGCGGCGNCCTCCAGGTAGAGGGCCGTGCCCGCGCCGCCGTGGGCACTCCCGCCGGTGCCGTGACCACTCCCCGAGTGGACGATCTCGCCGGCCGAGGCTTCCGGGCCCGGGAATCCGCCGGTGAACGAGAACGAGTGCCGCATCCTCGGCTCGCCCGCTCCGCCCAGGAACAGGGCGTACAGCGACCAGACGAAGGCGGCCAGCGTTCCGAGGGAGACCAGGGTGTCCATCGTCGCGACACCGTGCCGGGCGCCCCGGGCCGCGGCCCGATGGAACGGCCAGCCTCCCCAGAGCACGACCGGCGTCGCCAGGGCCAGCGAGACCCACTGCCAGTAGTCGAACTGCCAGGCGGGCACCATGGCCAGTACGATCACCGGCATGGCGAGCGCCGCCGAGACCGCCAGCCGGACGCGCAGCGCCCGCAGCGCCGCGCCGGGTGCGTCGTCCTGCGTGCCGCCGCCGTCCTGCGCGCCGCCGTCCTTGGCATCCGCCGCACCCGCCACCTGCTCGGCCGCGGTGCCGGCTACGACCTCGGTGTCAGCCTCGGCATCGGCTGCCGTCTCGGCCCCGGTGTAGGCCGCCGTCTCGGCCCTGGTGTCAGCCGCGCGTCCGGCGGCCGGGGCCGCGGAGTAGCCCGCGGCCTGGACCACGCGGATCAGATCGTCGAGACGGACCGCGGGGGCCTCCGTGTCCGTGAGGGTCACGGTGGCCTTCTCGGTGGCGTAGTTCACCGAAGCGGTGACGCCGTCCAGCTTGTTGAGTTTGCGTTCCNCCCGCGCGGCACACGACGAGCAGGTCATCCCGCCGATCGCGAGCTCGATCCGCGCGGGGTGACCCCTTCCGACGTCGAGAGTGGTCATCAGCTCTCCCCTTACGGCGGATTCCTGACGGCGGACCGGAAGGTACCGCCGGTCACGGGCGGTGGGAGCGGACACACCCGCCGACCACCGGCACCGTTGGCACCACCGAAGCGCTACGCCCGCCCGACAAGCTCGTATCCGGCCTCCGCAACGGCCTCCCGGACGGCGCCGTCCTCGACGACGCCATCGCTGACGAGGGTGACCCGACCCTCGGCCAGGTCCACGGCGACGTCCGACACGGTCGGCAGCCGCGCGAGCTCCTCGGTCACGGATCGGACGCAGTGCTGGCAGGTCATCCCGGCCACCGTGTAGGTGGTCGTGTAGGCGGTTGTCGTCATGGCCGTTCCCGTCTCCTCGTCTCCTCTTGTAAGCCGCCCCNGCCCCAATGGATCTGCCCGACCCACCGGCCCACCGGCGCCCGTCCCACCTCCCGAACATACCCTCCCCCCGTATGGTGTACCGGTACCCGGTGGGGGTATCTTCCGAACCAATGGTCGATCATCACGGGGGAGATCCCACCCACGCCGACACAGGAAGGCCGCGACGCACAGCCCCACCTTGGCCAACCCGCCGGCCTACTTCGGGCAACATGCCGAACACTTTCCGCACATGTCGAGCTTCCGGCACCATCGTGGAGAGCAGGCGCACGGGACTGTGACCGGATGGGCGGCCAGCTGGGCGACGGGAGCGCATCACATCAGCGCATCGCAATACGGCCGGATGGTCCAGAGTCCATCAGATCCTGCGCGGACGGACGACCGGCACATCAGCCGGGCACCCACGACCCGGCACGTCGGGGCGCCGCCTCGCGGTGGTCACCCACCGGTCCGGCGCGGCCCGCTCCCGGCGCGGCCCGCTCCCGGCGCGGCCCGCTCCCGGCGCGGCCCGCTCCGTTGAGCGCGGCCTCCCGCCCGGATACCTGTCCAGAAAGCTGCCGGCGGACAGGAATCGTCACCGAGGGGGACAGTCAGCGGGCGGCGGCCAAGCGGCGGGCAACCTCGGTGGCCCAGTAGGTCAGGATGATGTCCGCCCCGGCCCGGGAGATCGCGGTCAGCGTCTCGTCGATCGCCCGGTCCCGGTCGATCCACCCGGCCGCCGCGGCGGCCTCCACCATCGCGTACTCGCCCGACACCTGGTAGGCCGCCACCGGTACGTCCACCGTGTCGGCCACCGCCCGCAGCACGTCCAGGTAGGCCAGCGCCGGTTTCACCATCACCGCGTCCGCGCCCTCGGCGAGGTCGAGCGCGACCTCGCGCCGGGCCTCCTCGGCCGAGCGAGCCGGATCCTGCTGGTAACCGGTCCGGTCCCCGAACTGCGGGGCGCACTCGGCGGCCTCGCGAAACGGCCCGTAGAACGCCGAAGCATACTTAGCCGAGTAGGCGATGATCGGCAGGTCGACGAAGCCCTCCGCGTCCAGCGCGGCCCGGATCGCGCCGACCTGGCCGTCCATCATCCCGCTCGGCGCGACGACCTCGGCACCCGCACGGGCCTGCGCCACGGCGATCGCGCCGTAGCGCGCCAGGGTGGCGTCGTTGTCGACCTCCCCGGAGTCGGTGAGCAGACCGCAGTGCCCGTGGTCGGTGTACTCGTCCAGGCACAGGTCCGTCATCAGGACGACGTCGCCACCGACCTCGGAGGCAAGATCGGCGAGCGCGAGCTGGACGATGCCGTCCGGGTCGTCGGCGGCCGAGCCCCGGGCGTCCTTCTCCGCGGGCACACCAAACAGGATGAGCCCGCCCACGCCGGCCTCGGCGGCCTCGACGGCCGCCCCCCGCAGCGAGGAGCGGGTGTGCTGGACGACACCAGGCATCGAGGCCAGTGGAACGGGATCGGCCACGCCCTCCTTGACGAACATCGGCAGCACCAGGTCGGACGGGTGCAACCGCACGTTCGAGACCAGCCGGCGCAGCGCGGACGAGCGGCGCAGCCGGCGGGGACGTGCCGTCGGATAGCCGGCCCCGGCCCCGGCCCCGTTCCCCCGGGCCTGCGCCCTCACCGCCGCGAGCCTCGCCGTGGCTTCGGCAACCGCGCAGCGAGCGGCCCGATCTTCCCGAGCTCCTCCCGGTGTTCGGCAGCGAACTCCGCCAGCGCCCCGACAAGGGCGGGGATGGACGCCTCCGGAGCCTGCACGTCGACGCGCAGCCCGAGCTCCTGGGCAGTGGCGGCCGTCGCCGGACCGATCACGGCGATCACCGTCGTCTCGTGGGGCTTGCCGGCGATGCCGACCAGGTTGCGCACGGTCGAGGATGAGGTGAAGACGACCGCGTCGACCCGGCCGCCCTTCAGCGCCTCCCGGATGGATGCGGGCGGCGGAGCGGCACGCACGGTGCGGTAGGCCGTCACGTCATCGACCTGCCAGCCGCGTTCCTTCAGGCCGGCGACCAGGGTCTCGGTGGCGATGTCGGCACGCGGCAGCAGCACCCGGTCGAGCAGGTCGAGGGTGTCGTCGAAGTCCGGCCAGTCCGCCAGCAGCCCCTCGCTGGACTGCTGCCCGGACGGGACGAGATCGGGCCGGATACCGAAGGTACGCAGCGCGTCGGCCGTCGCCTCGCCGATCGCCGCAACCTTGACCCCCGCGAACGCGCGGGCGTCGAGGCTGCGTTCCTCGACCTTCTCCTGCACCGCCTTGACCGCGTTGACCGAGGTGAAGGCCACCCACTGGTAGCGCCCAGAGACCAGACCGGTGATCGCGCGCTCCATCGGGGCGGCGGTCCGCGGGGGCTCGACGGCGATCGTCGGCACCTCCAGCGGGCTTGCGCCGTGCGAACGCAGCAGGTCGGACAGGATCGCCGCCTGTTCCTTGGTCCGCGGGACCAGCACCGTCCAACCGAACAGCGCCCGGGTCTCCCACCAGGAGAGCTTGCCGCGGGTCGCGACCACCGGGCCGATGGACAGCACGACCTGGGTGATCGGGGTGGGGGCCGCGGTCAACAGCGGTGCCGTGTCCGCCTCGACCCGGTCGAGCGTCGAGGTGACGGTGCGCTGGTCGGTGGTGGTGCCGTCCACGGTCACCGCGATCGGGGTGTCACCGGGCCGCCCGTGCTCGACGAGCGCCGCCGCGACCTTGCCGACCTCCGTCGGTGCCGCCGTGACCACGAGGGTGCCCGGGGTCTGGGCGAGGGCACCCCAGTCCAGGTCACCGGGGGAGGAGATCGGCGCACCGAACCCGCCGAAGCCGCCCGCGGCACCGAGGCCCAGCGGCGAGCCGAACCCGCCGGTTCCCAGGCCACCGCCGAGCCCGCCCCCGAGACCGGCGATCGGCCGTCCGCCCAGCCGCGAGGCCCCGAACGGAGGACCGGTGAGCGGACCCACCGGCTCGCTCCCGCCGAACGGCGAGGACGCCGGCACGGTGCCCGACGACGAGAAGACCCCGGAGGTACTGGCGAAGGTGACCGGCGCGCCCGGGGCGACCCCGGCGTAGGTCGCGACCGCGGCGCCGGTGAGGATGCCGGGCACCACCCGATAGGGGATCTTGGCCTTCGCGAGCGCCTGGGCGTCCGCGGCGCCGATGCGGGTCAGCCACGGATCGGAGGCGTAGAGCCGGACCACCTTGTCACCGGCACGGGCCCTGCTCACCACCGCGGCGGTCGCCGCCTCCGCGTCACGGACCGGCTTCGGCGCCTCGAGGTCGCCGATGCGCAGCACTTCGGCGGTGAGGTTCTCCACCACCGCCGGCGCCACCTCGGGATCGGCAACCACCAGGTCGGCGGCGGCCAGGGTCTCGACCGCGAGGACGGTGAGCAGTCCGGGGTCACGCGGTCCGGCACCCACCAGGGCGACCGGGGAGACGGGCTTCTTCGTTCGTCGGGTGGCCATGCTCAGCGGGTTCCCATCAGCGAGTGTGCTCCGGCGGACAGCATGTCGTCCGCGAGGCGCTGCCCGAGCGCCTCCGGGTCGACGGCGGATCCGGTGACGTCACGCCGGAGGACATCGCTTCCGTCCGGCGCGGCGACGACCGCCCGCAGGCACAGACGACCCGCGGGAGGCGCACCGCCGGCCTCCGCCGCGGCTCCTTCGGCCAGCTCCGGAAGAAGCTCGGCCAAGGCGCCGACCGGGGCAGTACAACCAGCTTCGATGCCGGCGAGGAACGCGCGTTCCGCTCTGACCGCGACGGACGACGATGCGTCATCGAGCACAAACCGTAGCAGCTCGGCGAGGCCCGTATCGACGGGCTGGCCGCCATCTGACCACGTTTCGCCACCGGTTTGTCCCACAGCGGGACCTGAACCCGGCCCGGCGGGCACCAGAGCGCGCGCCGGACCGGCCACGACGAGCCCGGCACCGCCCGTGCACTCGATCGCCAGGGCTCCCTGGCCGGGCGCGGGCAGCATCACCGTGGGTTCGAGGATCTCGGTGACGGCATCGAGCCGGTCGAGCCGCGCCAGCCCGGCGTGCGCGAGGACGACCGCGTCCACCTCACCGTCGATGGCCTTCTTCAACCGGGTGTCGACATTGCCGCGGATCGTGACGACCTCCAGCCCGAGGCCGAGAGCACGCAGCTGCGCGGCGCGACGTGGGGATCCGGTCGCGATCCGGGCGCCGGCCCTGAGCTCGGCCAGGCGCCGCCCGCTCGGGGCGACCAGCACGTCCCGGGGGTCCGCCCGCGGCGGGACCGCGGCGAGCACCAGACCGGGTGGGGTGGCCGTCGGAAGGTCCTTCAACGAGTGGACCGCCAGGTCGATCTCGCCGGACAGCAGGGCGTCGCGCAGCGCGCTGACGAAGACGCCGGTCCCGCCGATCTGGCTGATCTCCCCGGACGAGCGGTCCCCCGCCGTGACGATCGGCACCAGCTCGACGGCGCAGCCCACCCGCGCCCGCAGGGTGGCAGCGACCGTCCCGGACTGGGCCAGCGCCAGCGCCGAGCGCCGTGTTCCCAGCCGCAGCCGGCGGCCGGCGAAACGGGCCAGCAGGTCGGCGCCGGTACCCGTGGCGCCGGTACCCGTGGCGCCGATGCTCGTCGGATCGGTACTCGTCGGGTCGGTACTCGTCGGGTCGATCCCCGTCACGAACGCTCCAGCAGATCAAGGTCAGGCGCGGACACCACGGCGGGCACCTCACGCGGCAGATCGAACAGTTCCCGCAGGGCCTCGGCGTAGGCGTCCCCACCGGGCGCCCCGGCCAGCTCCTGTACCCGCACGGTCGGGGCGTGCAGCAGCTTGTCGACGACGCGCCGGACCGAGCCCTCCACCAGGCTCCACTCCCGATCGTCGAGGTCGGGCAGGCGGGTGTGCAACCGGGCGAGCTCGCTACGCACCACGGCGGCGGCGTGGGCCCGCAGCGCGACGACGGTCGGCGCCACCCGGCCCGCCCGCCGGCGGTCGAGGAAGCTCGCGACCTCGGCGGCGACCAGCGCGCGGACCGCCTCCACGTCGTGCGTCACCTGGGCGCCGTCCAGCGCGATGCGCAGTGCGTCCAGGTCGATCAGACTCACCCCGGGCAGCTCGCGCACCCCCGGGTCGATATCGTGCGGCAGGGCCAGATCGAGGAAGACCAGCGGGCGCCCTGCCCGGCCGGGCAGGGCCGCGGCAACCAGCTCGTGCTCGACAACGAGACCGCTCGCGCCGGTCGAGGAGATCACCAGGTCCGCCATGGTGATCTCGTGGGCCAGGTCGGTGAGACCGACGACCCGGGCCTCGTGGGCCTCGGCGACGCGGGCCGCCCGGGCGGCGGTCCTGTTCGCGATCACAACCTCCCCGGCGCCAGCTCGCCGGACGGTCTGCGCGGCCAGCGATCCCACCGCGCCGGCACCGATGAGCAGCACCCGGGTCCCGGCCAACGGCGGGGGTTCGGGCGTCACGGCGTGTCGCGGCCCCTCGGCCGCGACTCCTCCCCCGTCCAGCGCCCGCCCGCCCGGCGGCGCCACCGGCACGGCCGGAACCTCGCTGTGGAGGCCCAGGCCGGAAGCGGCCAGCCGGACACCCACCGAGACAATGGAGGCGCCGGCGGCATCGATGGACGTCTCGGAGTGGGCCCGCTTGCCGACCCGCAGCGCGGCCTGGAACAGGCCGGACAGCGCGCTGCCCGCCACCCCGGCGGCCTGACCGGCCCGGAAGGCCGTGCGTACCTGACCGAGGATCTGGCTCTCCCCGACAAGCATGGAGTCCAAGCCGCACACCACCGAGAACAGGTGCCCGATGGCCCGCGCCTCGTGGTGGACGTACAGGTGGCCGGCAAGATCACCGAGGTCGATCCCACAGATCCGGCTGAGCTGGTCGGAGATGTCGGCGACCCCGCCGTGGAAGGTCTCAACCTCGGCATAGATCTCGATGCGGTTGCACGTCGAGAGCACCACAGCCTCGCTGACGTGGGTGCCCTCGGCCAGATCGTGCAGGACCTTCGGGATGTCCTCGGCCGAGACCGAGGTGCGTTCGAGCAACGACGTGGGCGCGGTCTGGTGGTTGAGCCCGACCACCAGGAGGCTCACGACGCCTCACC
The DNA here is from genome assembly GCF_000733325.1 of Frankia sp. Allo2. Lineage (NCBI taxonomy): Bacteria > Bacillati > Actinomycetota > Actinomycetes > Frankiales > Frankiaceae > Frankia > Frankia sp. Allo2. The sequence continues at coordinate 101,858 of NZ_JPHT01000002.1, read as the reverse complement.
TCCGGCCATCAGCGCTCCCGCGGCCGGCAGCGTCCCGCGCGCCGGCGATCCAGGCTCCGGGGTGTGCTCCAGGCGCACCGCGCCCGGTTCCCCCTCCCGATCATCCCGGGTCGGCCGATCGTCCCGAGCCATCCCGGCCGGACGAGCTGCCCCCGCCGGACGAGTCATGCCTACTTGCCGAGTCACCCGCACGACCTCATCCGTATCGGTCTCCAGCCTGCCCGCGGAGGGCTCCGTCCCGTCCGCGCTCGTCACCCCGTCCAGGCCCGCCGCCCCGAGCGCGGCGAGGACCTCGTCGCCGCCTGGCAGCGCCTCGCGTGCCGAGGGCGCCCGCCGCGCCGGGCGCGCCCGGCGCGGCGGCACGGCGTCACGCCCGGAGCCGGCGCCCGGTGTGGATCTCGCGCCCCGTCTCGGTGATGTGTCCCGTGCCGGCGACGGACGTTTACGTGCTTCATGGAACGAGAGGATCTGCAGTTCCACGGCAAGGTCGACTTTACGCACGTCCACACCGTCGGGTACCGAAAGCACCGTGGGGGCGAAGTTGAGGATGCTGGTGACCCCGGCAGCGACCAGACGATCACACACCCCCTGCGCCGCGGCTGCCGGCGTGCAGATCATCCCGATCGTGACCTGACCCTGGACGATCACCTGTTCGAGATCGCCGACGGGACTGACGACAACCTCACCGACCCGCTCGCCGACTCGCTCGGGATCCGCGTCGACCAGGGCCACGATCCGAAAGCCCCTGGCATAAAAGCCGCCGTAACCCGCCAGGGCGTGGCCGAGGTTGCCGACTCCCACCAGCACAACCGCTCTGTCCTCGGTGAGGCCCAGTTTCGCGGCGATGCAGTCGAGCAGGACATCCACCTCGTAGCCGACGCCCCGCGTGCCGTAGGAACCGAGATGGGACAGATCCTTGCGAACCTTGGCCGGAGTGACTCCGGCGGCGGCCGCGAGCGTGTCCGAAGACACAGTATAAACCCCGCTTTCCGCCAATGTCGTCAGCACCCGGAGGTAGAGCGGAAGCCGCGCGACCGTCGCCTCCGGAACGTCGGAGGAACGCCTGGAAGCCGTGTCACTACGTGTACGTCGCCGGATCACCGCCGGGCGACGCCGTGGCTGACTCATCCGCGGCTCCGATCTCTAGGCGCGCGGTTACGCCCGGAGCTATGGGCCCGAATCCGTGGCCCCGCCGACACCCAGCGTGCGGTAGTCCCGGCGTGCGGTAGTCGGCGCCACAAGTCGGCTGTCCTCGGGCAGTGTACGACTTCGTGAAGGGATTCACGAAGTGCCGAGGAGAGCCGGCCCCCTGATCAGCGACCACCCTTGGCAGGGCGCAGCGCCCACCGGCCGCCGGCGAGCGCCCGCCGCAGCCGGTCCTCCTCCACCCGCCAGTAACCGTGTTCCCGGCCGTCGAGCAGGATGACCGGCACCCGGTCGCCGTAGGCGTCGGCAAGCTGGGGATCGGCGTCGACATCGGCCTCCCGCCACCCGACCTGCTCCTGCTCGGCGACCCGGACGACCGCCGCCCGCGCGGTGTCGCACAGATGACATCCCGTCCGGGTGAGCAGTGTGATACGCACACCGTCGCGGCCGGAATCCGCCTGTTCCAACCCGTCGTCCATTCCCCGATGGTAGGCGCGATCCCCGTCGCCGCCGAGTGGCTTTCCGAACCGCTCGGTGGGACCGAGGTCCGTTCAGGGGCCCGGCCCCGGCCCCGGCGTGCGGTCCGGTCCGGACCTCGCCGGAAGACGCCCTCTGCCTGCGCCCGGACGATCTCCGACTTCCCGCGCTCCCTCCTCCGGCTACACTCAGCTACTAACGGAACCATGTGCGCCGGGCCTTCCGGCCCACCTTGCCGCGACCGCATCCTCCGGAGCCCGGGCTGTGACCGAATGCACGCTCGCCGACCTCGTCGACCTCGTCGACCTCGCCGCCCCGCGCCGCGGCCCCCTCCGCCGGCAGGACGCGATGTCCCCGGTGGGCGCCCGGGAGGACCGCGAGCGAGTCGGGGACCCTCAGGGCGATCCGGCCGACGACGACCGGACGGCGCTCGTCGCCCGGGCCCGGCGAGGTGACGTCAACGCCTTCGGGCTGCTCTACGACCGGTACGCCAACCTCGTGTTCCGGTACGCGCTGTACCGGCTGGGCGGGGATCCGGTGGCCGCCGAGGACATCGTCAGCGAGACCTTCCTGCGTGCCTTCCGCTCCATCGGCACGTTCCAGTGGCAGGGACGGGACATCGGTGCCTGGTTCATCACCATCGCCCGCAACCTGCTGGTCGATCAGGCCCGCTCGGCGCGGCGCCGGTTCGAGATCCCGACGGCGGACATCCTCGCCGCGGCCGAGCACCGAGCCACGGCGCTGACGGCGCCGAGCCCCGAAGAGTCGATCCTGGCCGTGCTGACCCGCCGCGAGCTGCTCGACGCCGTCCGCGAACTGCGCCCGGACCAGCAGGAGTGCGTCGCGCTCCGGTTCCTCGAAGGGCTGTCGGTCCGCGAGACCGCGCTGGCCATGGGCCGCAACGAAGGGGCGGTCAAATCCTTGCAGTTCAGAGCAATTCGGACACTTGCCCGCGCCCTTCCCGCAGCAGGCACGGCCTGACCTCCGGGCCCCTCGCCGTGAGCGATATCCCAGATCACGTCGCANCCCCGGCCCGGTCGTTGTTCCACCGGCACTTTCCCGCCGTCACGTTCGAGCGGCGGCCGCCGCGAAGTCGTGCCGCACCGTACTCTGACGGCGTGCCGGCGAACCATGGCGTGGATCGCGGCGCGCGGAGGTGGCGACAAGGGGTGGGTGGCGGCCCCGGTCACTTCCCGAGCCGAGCCCTTGCTCCGCCCCGGACAGCATGGAGTTGACGATGAGGGTGCGACGACGCAGGGACCTGGCCACGACGAGGCAGGCCGCCGAGGCCGCCGCGATCGCCGCCTTGAAGGTCGCGGCCGAGGAGGTTCCGCGGGCTCCGCTGGACGAGTCGGCGGCCGCGTTCTTCGACGTGGACAACACCATGATGGCGGGCGCCTCGATCTTCTACTTCGCCCGCGGCCTGGCCGCCCGGGACTTCTTCAACTCGCGTGACCTGATCCGGTTCGGCTGGCAGCACATCACCTACCGGCTGCGTGGGCTCGAGGACCCGAGCGGCATCCGGGATGCTCGGGAGACCGCGCTTGCCTTCGTCGCCGGGCGCACGGTGGCCGAGATCGTCCGTTACGGCGAGGAGATCTACGACGAACGGATGGCCGAGCAGATCTACTCGGGTACGCACGCGCTCGCCCAGCAGCACCTTGACGCGGGCCAGCGAGTGTGGCTGGTCACGGCCACCCCGGTCGAGCTCGCCTCGGTCATCGCCCGGCGGCTGAACCTCACCGGCGCCCTCGGCACGGTCAGTGAGGTCTCCGCCGAGGGCACCTACACCGGCCACCTGGTCGGCGGCCTGCTGCACGGCCAGGCGAAGGCCGAGGCCGTGCAGGCGCTCGCCGAGCGGGAGGGCCTGGACCTGTCGCGGTGCTGGGCCTACTCGGACTCGATCAACGATCTGCCCATGCTCTCCCTGGTGGGCCACCCGGTCGCGATCAACCCGGATCCGGACCTGAAGACCGTGGCCCGGGAACGCGAATGGCCGATCAAGGACTTTCGCACGGCCCGCAAGGCAGCCAAGATCGGCATTCCGACGGCAGCCGGGGTGGGCGCGCTCGCCGGCGGGGTCGCCGCCGGCATGGCGTTGCGGCGCCGGGCCGCGGGCGCCTAGAGCACCTTCGGCGCCGGGAAAGAACCTAGAAGAACACCGAGCGGCGCTGCATCAGCAGGCTGTACAGCGTATGCTGGATGGTCTCCCGGATGCGGTCGGTGAGCTCGAACACCAGCATCGGGTCGTCCGCCGCCTCAGCGGTGTACGTCTTCGTTGGGACCGGCTCCCCGAACTCGATGATCCATTTGGACGGAAGCGGGATGAGCCCCAGCAGACCGAACCACGGGAAGGTCGGTGTAACCGGCAGGTAGGGCAGCCCGAACAGGCGAGCGAGCGACTTCGCGTTACCGATCATAGGATAGATTTCTTCGGCTCCGACGATCGTGCACGGAATGATCGGCACACCCGTCCGCAACGCGGCCGAGACGAATCCACCGCGCCCGAACCGCTGCAACTTGTACCGCTCGCTGAACGGCTTGCCGACGCCCTTGAAGCCCTCCGGCCAGACCCCGACAAGGTGCCCGGTGTTCAGCAGGTGTTCCGCGTCAGCCTGACACGCCAGAGTGTTGCCGATCTTACGAGCCAGCGGGGCCAGGAACGGCACCGCGAACACCAGGTCGGCGGCGAGCATGCGCAGGTGGCGATGGGCCGGATGATGATCGAGGATGGCCACGGCCATCATCAGCGCGTCCATTGGCAGGGTGCCCGAGTGATTGGCCACCACCAGAGCGCCACCCGTGTCCGGGATGTTCTCCAGCCCCCGGGTCTCGACCCGGAAGTAGTCCCGGTAGATCGGCCGCAGCAGCGGAGCGACGACGTGTTCGGTGAGGTCCGGGTCAAACCCGTGCTCGTCGACGACGTAGTCGCCGGTGATGCGCCGCCGCAGGAAGGCCAGCGCTCCCGCGAGGGCCGTCTCCAGATCACCGGGTTCGGCCGTCGGCGGTGGCGCACCGTCCGTCCTGGCAGCGCCATCGGGCCCGGCAGCGGCGGTGGGACCCGTCGCCGGGNCGGACGGCCCACCCNCCGCCGACCGGCTTTCGGTCAGCGTCGCCTCGGCACCGTTGAGCGAGGAGCGAGGGGACGCGGCGGCTGGACCAAGGAAGACCTCGTCGGGGGAAACCTCGTCGAGAAAAGCCGGGTCACGCGAAGCCGGGTCACGCGAAGCCGAATCGGCTGCGGCGGATTTCCAAGGCATGATCTGCGCTTCACCCCGGGATTCGTCACCTTTTATCACGTGTTCCGCCTCCCCCCTATCCGATCCCGCACCCGGCGGGCCGCAACCGCCCTCCATCACCCTGTTCCCACCAGCCGGCGTCGGGCCAGCGAATCGAGCATCCTGTGCTCGGCTCGGGAGATCAGATCGTGGTCGATGGTGAACCGGAGCCCGCGCTGGCGGACGAAACTGTCGAAGGTCTCCATCGTCGAGTACCGGGGCCGGTAACCGAAGATCTCCTTCAGCCGGGTCGTGTCCACGGCCCGGCCGTGCGCGAGGAAGTCAAGCTGCTCAGCGGAGAAGTCGACGAGCCGCAGCCGCCGGGCGATCCCGCCCAACACCCCGATCGCGGGGAACGGCACCGGCGTGGACGGCCGACCCGCTCGGCGGATCGCCTGCGAAAGCAGGAGCACACCGTCCCCGGCCACGTTGAACGTCCCCGGGTGGGCGCGGCGGGTCGCGCGCATCAGCACGGCCAACGCGTCATCGGAGTGCAGCAGCTGGATGCGGGGGTCGAAGCCGAGGACCGTGGGAACCAGCGGAAGGTCCAGATAGCGCGCGAGCGGGCTGTCGATCTGCGGACCGAGGATGTTGGTGAACCGCAGCACGGTTACCGCGATGTCGGGACGTCGCCGGCTGAATCCACGCACGTAACCCTCGACCTCGACGGCGTCCTTGGCATAGCCACCGGCGGGCAGGGCGCGCGGCTCAGTGTCCTCTGTAAACAGCGCGGGGTCGCGAGCGGACGACCCGTAGATCGACGTCGTGGACTTCACGACCAGCTTGGTGACACTGGGCGCCTTCTGGCACGCGGCCAGCAGCTGCATCGTGCCGATGACGTTGATTTCCTTCATCGCGGCCCGTCCACCCGCACCGAGCGGCGTGGCGATCACGTTCAGATGCAGCACCGTATCGATCTCCGTGGTGGAGATCACCTTTGCGATCAACGGATGCCGGATGTCCGCGCGCACGAACTGGGTCCGCCCGAGGTCGCTGGTGGGAGCAGTGGTATCGACCCCGACGACGGCCTCGACCCCCGGGTCAGCCGCGAGCGCCATCGCCACCTGCGCCCCCAACGGCCGCGCTACACCGGTCACCAACACACGGCGTGGTCTCATGGCAGTCTCCCGCAACGCCCGCATGGTCCAGCCCGGCACCCGGACCGGATGGCCGGGCGACCGGGCAGCCCGAACCAGGCCGACCGGAGCGCGCCACCGTTCCCCGGGACCGGGGGCCGCGATGTCCGGCCGAGAAAGGTTCACGCGGTCCGATCGTGGGCTCATCGTACGCCCGTCCCTCGACCGCTCATTGCACAGCGTAAGGCCAGCCGCGCACATCGAATACGGAAAGTAGGGGAAAAACAACCCGTCCGAGCCGGACGAGGATCGACGCCGGCCAGGCCCGGTGCCGCTGCCGACGCTGCCGGCCCAGCGGTGATGCCGGCATCACCGCTGGGCCGGCAGCGGAAAATCCAGGATGGAGCGTCCCGGTGACGGGCTCCTCGGCAGCTGCGCCACGACGACCGCGTCCTGGCGCCGCAGCCGCAGCAGGTCGGCCGCTCGCCCACAATTTACTGCGATCATCACTCGACGCAACGCGTCCTCACACAAGGTGACTCCACCGCGGGGCGCATCGCCGTAGGTATGCGTGAACGTGAGCCGCATGACGCGGTTGCCGGCGCGGACCTCGACCAGATCTCCCAACAGAATACCGGCGGCCTCCAGCTCGGCCCGGGTCATGTTGAGCGAGAGATTGCCGAAGTGGTCGACGGACACGACCTCGCCGTGCACATGGTCGTCGTCGACGCTGCACGCCCGCGGCTGGAAACGCGTGAGCGCGTCGGGGTCGAGCCGGGGGCCGACGTCGGTGAGGGCGAGTCCGGCCGCAAGCCGGGCCGCGACCGGCGCATAGACGTCCCGTCCCCGGAACACCGCGGTGGGCAGCGGCAGCCACAGCTCCCGGTTGGAGATCTCGTGCACCGCGGCGACGCCACCGAGCGCATCCCAGGCCAGCGACGCCACGCCGTTGTCCGGGCAGACGAAGGTCGAGCCGTCCGTGCTCCGGATCGCCGCGCCGCGGGTGTAACCGTCGGCATCGAGCCGCTCCACGACGACGAGATGAACCCCCATCGGAAGATAACCGATCGCGCCGACCAGGGTGACGGCCGCATGCCCGACGTCCTGCGGCGCGATGGCGTGGCAGACGTCGAGGACGCGCGCCGACGGGGCGTGCCGCGCGATAACCCCGTGACACACCCCTACAGAGGCATCGTCGACGCCGTAGTCGGACAGGAAATTGATCCACGATCCCGTCATGCCGTCTCCCTGGCTGCGGGCCGGCCACGCTGCCACCCGAGGGAAACAGCCTGTCACACGGTGACAGTTACAGCACGCAAAGCCACATGATACGAGACGGCATGGCGGTACGAACTCGCGACGTGCGGGGTGGACACCGGACGCCGGGGACCGCGGATCGGCCGACTGTCTCCAGGTACGACCGGACTCCCGGGTACGCCCCACCCCCCGGTGGGCGACCCGCGTCCTAGTGCGCTACCTACTTCCTGGCAGCGGCCTGACTTCCTGGCAGCGGCCTGACTTCCTGGCAGCGGCCTACTTCTTGTTGCGGCGCTGAACGCGCGTCCGCTTCAGCAACTTGCGGTGCTTCTTCTTGGCCATCCGCTTACGACGCTTCTTGATGACAGANCCCACGTNCCCGACCGATCTATGTTGAGGAAGTTACCGGGCGAGCCTACCCGCCACGGCGGGCAACCATCGGAGCCCGGGTGCTCCGGTACCCGGGTGCCCTCAACTACGGCCGAGTTCCCGCGACCGACTGCTCGCCGCCTCCAGGGCGTCCATGAGCGCCGCGCGCACACCGCGACGGTCCAGCTCCCGCAGTGCCGCGATCGTGGTCCCGGCCGGAGAGGTGACGGCCTCCCGCAACAGCGCCGGATGCTCACCGCTCTCGCGCAGCATCCGCGCCGAGCCCAGGGCGGTCTGGGTCATGAGTTCCGCGGCCAGGGTGCGGGGCAGCCCAAGGAGCACACCCGCCTCGATCATCGCATCGACAAGATAGAAGAAGTACGCCGGTCCGCTGCCGGACAGGGCCGTCACCGCGTCGAGCTGGGACTCTGCCACCCGCGTCACCCGGCCGACCGGCGTCAGCAGGGCTTCTGCCGTGGCGAGGTGCTTCTCCTCGGCGTAGCGGCCCCCGCAGATCGCCGACATCGCCTCCCCGACGAGCAGCGGGGTGTTCGTCATCACCCGGACCACCGGGGGAAGCGAAGGTAGCCGCTCCTCGAGAAGATCAGTGGTGATGCCCGCCGCCAACGACACCACGAGCGTCCCGTTCGCGACCACCGACCCGATCTCGGCCAGCAGGGTCCCGACGTCCTGGGGCTTCACCCCGATGATCAGAACATCCGCCTTGGCTGCGGCCACCGTCGGCGCCTGCACCTCGACGCCGTGACGCGCCACGATCTCACCAGCCCGGTCGGCATCACGTTCGGCCACGACGATGTCCTGAGCGGCATGCCCGGACCGCAGCAGCCCCGACAGCATCGCCCCGCCGAGCCGTCCCGCCCCCATGACCGCAACGATCATGACCATCCTTCCCTTCCACCCGCTTCTACCCCGGCCTGGAGGTTACGGCGCCCTCGGGCAGCCAGCGGAACGCGGATCCCGGCCCGCCGTCGTGCGCGGGCTACCAGCCGTAGCCCGACTGGCGATCAACTCCATGTCGCCCGTCGTACTCGAGCCGGCGTTCGTGGCCACCCCAGTGGCCGGGCTCGTGACCCGTCCAGGGCTCGTGAC